>NZ_JBLRWZ010000017.1:0-56763 GCF_047920995.1 Aliidiomarina sp. | reverse complement strand
CTTGATTTTGCGTGCGAGACGTTTTTCCAACGTTGCGCTTAAATTAGCCTGTTCAGCATCATTTAGAGCTACCGCAGAAGTAACTTCTACGGTTATCTCTTTTTCGTGCTCCGCTCGTAACTCGGCAAAAAGCCGAACAACTTCAGGAAGCGCCGATAAGCGTTCGTTATCTGCCATAACCTTAATTAGGTTTTGGCCGTTCTCATTGAGCTGTTCACCACAAACTCCAATAAATACATTGGTTACATGTTCACGGCTATTAGCACTTTTCAGAAAAGTGCGGATGTCCTCTTGAGTTGCCACCGCAGCAGCAAACTCCAACATTTCGTGCCAGTTCTGAATCGCACCCTGCTCAACAGCAAAATTAAAAGCTGCTTTAGCATAGGGGCGAGCAACCGTAGTAAATTCGGACATGTGCTCAACCCCCTTGATTACAGTTCAGCGACAAGTTTTTCAACAATGTCGCTTTGCTTCTGTGCGTCTATTTCCCGCTCAAGAATTTTCTCGGCACCGGCAATCGCTAAGATGGCTAGTTGCTTACGAAGTTCTTCACGAACACGATTGCGCTCAGTTTCTACTTCTGTATGACCAGAGGCGATAATCTTCTCACGCTCTGCATGACCACGTTGAGTTTCTTCTTCAACCAATTTAGTTGCCCGTTTCTTGGCTTGGTCGATAATTGCAGCGGCTTCAATTTTTGCCGCATTAAGCTCTTCATTGGCTTGTGCACGAGCTTTCTCAAGGTCTTTTTCTGCGAGATCTGATGCTTCTAAACCGCTAGCAATTTTTTGCTGACGTTCTTCGATAGCATTAATAATCGGTGGCCAAACGTACTTCATACAGAAGAGTACGAAAACCACAAACGCAATTAAAAGACCAACTAGAGTTAAGTTGATATCCACAACGGATCTCCTCTATGTTGGTGACCGTCGATGCTCAATTAACCCAGTAAGCCAACAAATGGGTTTGCAAATACGAAGAATAAAGATACACCAACACCAATCATTGAGATTGCATCGATAAGACCAGCTAAGATGAACATCTTCGTTTGTAATTGAGCAGCCATTTCTGGTTGACGAGCTGTTGCTTCTAGGAATTTACCACCCATGATTGCGAAACCAATCGCTGTACCAAGAGCTGCTAAACCGATGATGATCGCTACGGCTAAGATTGTAAACGAAACTACAGTTTCCATTTTTTTCTCCAGTTTTTCAGATAGTTAAAGTTAAAAGTAAAATCATTAAAAACAGTATTAAATGGGCCTAATCAAAAGCCCTAATTTTAGTGCTTCTCGCTTGCCATACTCAAATACACGATAGTGAGCATCATAAAGATAAACGCTTGCAAAACGATAACCAAAATATGGAACACAGCCCATGCGAAGTGCAACGGTAGCTGCCACAAACCAATCATTGCAATCAAAATAAAGATAAGCTCGCCGGCATACAAGTTACCGAACAAACGTAATGACAATGAAATTGGTTTTGCAATCAAAGTTACTAATTCAAGAACCAAGTTAAATGGTATTAAAGACCAATGGTTAAAAGGATTCAGCGTAAGCTCTTTAATAAAGCCACCTAACCCTTTATGCTTTACAGAGTAGAAAATAATCAGCAAGAATACACCGATAGCGAGCGCTAAAGTGGTGTTCAAATCTGTTGTGGGAGCGGCTTTCATGTAGCTCCATGGGTGGTCCATGGCGCGCTCAAAAATACCGGCATCATCTGGCACAGAGCCTTTTACAGCGCTACTGGCAAATGTTAAACCGAATAACCCGGCCAGCACTGGCACGAAATCAACCGGAATTAATTTCATGGCGTTCATTAAAAATACCCAAACGAAAATAGTTAGCGCTAACGGCGCTATCAATCGGCTTTTCGCATGAAAGGTTTCTTTTACTGATTTATCAACAAACTCAACTAACATTTCAATTGCGCATTGTAGTTTGCCGGGAACACCGGTTGTTGCTTTGCGGCCTACGCGCGCAAACAACCATAAGAAAAACACACCTAGCACTATAGCAATACCTAAAGAATCGATATTGACAGCCATAAAGCCTTCGCCAATTTGTAACGGCGTTAAGTGGTGAGAAATGTACTCAGTTGGAGTCATATTTCCGTTTGCAGCCATGATTAATAACCCAGATTAGTTAGATTTAAAATGTAAAATTGGTGCTAGCCAGTGCGTTAGGGTGATCGCTATAAAAACGGCGAAAAGAGGAAACCAAGGGCCGTTAAGAACAATAAATGCTAATACAAATAAAATTAGCGTAAGCGCCATTTTGGTAGCTTCACCCGCGTAAAAATTATTCACCACTTGTGGTGCTGCGCGAGCGCCTCCATGTCGGAACGCAATTGCCGCAAACGCGATATTGGGTATCAACCCAATAACAGCTCCGGCTATGGCCGTATACAATGCTGCAACGCCTAAAAATACGCCGAACAACACAATCATTAAAGTTGAAATACGTGCCTGCAGCCTAATTAACTTTGTTGCCATATTACGGCCACCATGCAACATTGCGCTATGGTTTGTTGCTTCGTTCCGATCGGCAGCCATTTGGTTTTCCTTGGTGCAAAAAACGTATCCAAAAAGATGCAAAATTAAAGCTGCGCAGATTATAAAGTTTTCGGTTGAAAATGCAACATAAGTGAATTTTTTTCGGGGAAGATACTTTAAAAGATTGTATTGGCATTGTTGGTTGCACTGTTAAATCCAACCCTGATGCATAATATTGAACGCGCAATAACGCGTTCAACAACCGGCTCTATAGTTGATTAGGGTGAGCACTACTGATTATTTAAAATGTTGTAAAATACCATCCAGCTCATCAAGGGAGGTATAGTTGATTACTAACTTGCCTTTACCTTTGCGGTTATGGCTAATAGCTACTTTGGCGCCTAAACGATCGCTAAGCGATGTTTCTAGCTGCTGTACATCTGGATCTGGCGTTTTCGTTTCTGGTGCATGTGGGTTAAGTGCTTTATTTATCAAGCGTTCGGCTTCTCGCACGGTCATCGCTTTTGCCGCTATTACCCGAGCTAACTCACTTTGCATCTCACCTTGCACGCCTAGCAATACTTTAGCGTGGCCAAGTTCGATATCCCCCCGTTCAAGAAGTACTTTTACATCATCATTTAGCTGCATTAAACGCAGTAAATTAGTAACCGTTGTACGCGATTTGCCCACTGCATCGGCAACGCTTTGTTGCGTAAGTTCGAATTCATCCATCAAGCGTTGCAACGCAATGGCTTCTTCCATTGCATTTAAATCTTCCCGTTGAATGTTTTCAATTAAGGCAATCGCAATAGCTGCTTCGTCGCCAACATCTTTAATAATACAAGGAACGGTATCTAGCTGCGCCAACTGAGCCGCGCGCCAACGCCGTTCACCGGCAATAATTTCGTAACTATCTTCCGCCAACGGCCGCACGATAATAGGCTGAATAATGCCTTGGGCTTTTACTGAATTGGCGAGCTCTTCTAGCGCTTCCGGCTCCATGTCTTTGCGTGGTTGGTATTTTCCGGGGCGTAAAAATTCGATAGGAAGCTTCCGCAGTTCACCTTTTTCAAGGTTTTCACTAAGCTGATCAAGCTGGGCTTGATGCCGAGCTGCAGCATTCGCGCTCGTAGTAAGTAAAGCATCAAGGCCCCGCCCTAAACCGCGTTTTTTTGCCGACATAATTATGCTTCCTCTTCGGTGTTCGTTGCGTGTTGTTGTGTTTGCTGCTCTGCGGCAACTTCAGCGCGGCGAATTACTTCGCCGGCCAACGCTAAATAAGCCTTTGAACCAGTTGATGATTTATCATAATACATAATGGGGCTACCAAAGCTTGGCGCTTCTGCTAGGCGAACATTACGCGGAATCACCGTACGGTAAACTTTTGCACCGAAATGCGCTTTTAGTTGCTCGGAAACATCAATGGAAAGGCGTACATTCGAGGCATACATAGTGCGTAACAAGCCTTCGATATAAAGCCCTGGGTTCACCACCGAGGCAAGCTGCTCGATGGTATCAATTAATGCGGTTAACCCTTCTAAGGCATAGTACTCGCACTGCATTGGTACCAACACAGAATCGGCAGCGGCCATAGCGTTTACAGTAAGCAAGTTCAACGAAGGAGGGCAATCGATAAAGATGTAATCGTAATAATCACGAACAGGTTCTAAGGCGCGGCGTAATCGAGTTTCCCGCGCAAATACTTCCATCAACTTAATTTCAGCGGCGGTTAAATCACCGTTCGCGGCAAGCAAATGATAGCCACCGCTCGTTTCCGTTTGAATTACGTTGGCTGCCGGCTTTTCATCTACCAATAAATCGTACACGGTAGCAGGTACGTCATATTTATCAACGCCGCTAGCCATAGTGGCATTGCCTTGTGGATCTAAATCAATAAGCAGCACTTTACGGCGAGTTGCTGCCATGGAGGCCGCTAAATTCACCGCAGTGGTGGTTTTTCCAACACCACCTTTTTGATTGGCAATTGCTATTACTTTAGCCACGAGATTTCCTCAGCAGATTTAATTATTCTTTTTGAATTTCAACCACATGGCGAGCTGCATCGAGCTCTGGCACATGTAACGCATATACC
The DNA here is from genome assembly GCF_047920995.1 of Aliidiomarina sp. Lineage (NCBI taxonomy): Bacteria > Pseudomonadati > Pseudomonadota > Gammaproteobacteria > Alteromonadales > Idiomarinaceae > Aliidiomarina > Aliidiomarina sp. Next base: position 52,172 of record NZ_JBLRWZ010000017.1, on the reverse strand, counting down.
CCTTTAATCGAGTAAGGTAATGCCACTGTGGCTAATTCTTCTTCCGTAGGTTGGCCTTTTAATGCAATAAAACGCCCATCGGCCGAAGGCAAATGATGACACCAGCTCAACATATCTGCAAGTGATGCAAATGCGCGGCTAATTACCGAACTGAACCCTTGGCTCGGTTGGTAATCTTGAACCCGCGCTAACACTGGGGTTACGTTGGTTAATTTAAGCTCATGAACCACTTGCCGAATGAAATTAATGCGTTTACCTAAACTATCGAGTAGCACAAATTGCTTATCAGGATTACAAATTGCCAGTGGTAATCCTGGCAAACCTGGCCCGGTACCTACATCAATAATATGATCGCCGTGTAAATACGGGCTAATCACTAAACTATCGAGAATATGGCGCACTAGCATTTCTTGCGGATCACGCACTGAGGTTAAATTATAGGCTTTGTTCCACTTCTGCAGCATGGCCACCAAAGCAATTAACTGTTGTTCTTGTGCAGAAGTAATTACCAGATCTGTAGCGCCAATTAATTGCTGTAAACGGGCTAATAATTTTGCTTCAGGGAACGGCGCCTTGCTCATTACAGATCTTTCCTATGCTACTGAATGCGAATTAACGAATAATTGGGTGATACATCGCGCAGTATGGCGTTGTTAGGTACTTTTACGCACTTTTGCGCAATAACCCCTGCTTTTTCAGATGCACCAGTAACATAGATACCGCCGCCGGCGTTATTCCCGAAATGCGCATGGCTTGGCCAACGGTATCAGGGCGGTGCTCCGTTAACTTAGCAATTACCTCGTTAGATAACCCAGAAATCGTACTGTAATTAAATTCCGGTGGTAATTTCGTATTTTCATGGCGCAATGTTTTCGCGATTTCTTCTTCTTGGCGCTTAATGTAGCCAGCATATTTAACCTGAATTTCAACTTGCTCAGCGGCCAACGGATCTTGCAAACTTGGGCCTAAGCCTTCTACAGAGGTTAACCCCAGGTAGGTAACTTCAGGCCTACGTAATAATTCTTCCAAGCTCGCTTCTTTGCTAATTGGGGTTTTTAGCATGGGGTTAACCGCGCCAACTGCAGCATGATCTTTATGTAACCAAGTGCTGCGTAAGCGTTGTTTTTCTTGCTCAACAGCTTCTAATTTATCGTTAAACACTTGCCAACGATGATCATTTACTAAGCCTAGTTCACGGCCTTTGGTGGTAAGGCGCATGTCGGCGTTATCTTCGCGCAGCAACAAACGATATTCCGCACGGGAAGTAAACATTCGATATGGTTCTTTGGTACCCAATGTGGCTAAATCATCAATTAATACGCCTGTGTAAGCTTCATCACGGCGCGGACACCAAGAATCTTTACCATCGATAGCTAACGCTGCATTTACGCCCGCCATAAGCCCTTGAGCCGCAGCTTCTTCATAACCTGTAGTGCCATTAATTTGGCCGGCAAAATATAACCCTTGGATATATTTTGTTTCTAACGATTGCTTCAGATCGCGCGGATCAAAGAAATCATATTCTATGGCGTATCCTGGCCGCGTAATATGGGCATTTTCAAAACCACGAATGGAATGCACCAAGGCTAGCTGTACATCAAATGGCAAGCTGGTAGAAATACCATTGGGGTACAATTCATTGGTGTTTAAGCCTTCTGGCTCAACAAAAATTTGGTGCGAACTTTTATCCGCAAAGCGTACAACTTTATCTTCAATTGATGGGCAATACCGTGGGCCAATACCTTCAATTACACCAGAATACATGGGCGAACGATTTAAACCACTTTGAATAATTTCATGGGTTTGCGCGTTGGTATGGGTAATATAACAGCTGATTTGTTCAGGATGATCAGCGCGGCTACCAATGTAAGAGAATACTGGCCGTGGATCATCACCGGGTTGTTCTTGCATTACTGAAAAATCAACGGTTTTTGCATCAATTCGTGGTGGTGTGCCGGTTTTTAATCGATCTACCCGTAATGGTAATTCGCGTAATCGTTGTGCTAAAGCAATTGAGGGAGGATCGCCAGCTCTGCCACCACTGTAATTGCTTAAACCAATATGGATTTGGCCACCTAAAAAAGTACCCGTAGTAAGCACTACCGTAGGTGCATAAAACTTTAAGCCCATTTGTGTTATTACGCCTTCAACTCTTGGGCCTTGGCCTGTTTCAGTAACAATCAAATCATCTGCGGCTTGTTGGAAAATTTGTAGGTTCGGTTGTTGTTCTAAAGTTCGGCGAATAAACGTGCGGTATAACGAGCGATCTGCTTGTGCTCGAGTAGCACGAACAGCTGGGCCTTTTGAACCATTTAAGGTTCTAAATTGAATACCCGCATGATCAGCGGCTTGCCCCATGATGCCACCAAGAGCATCAATTTCTTTTACTAAGTGGCCTTTGCCAATACCACCGATGGCTGGATTACATGACATTTGCCCAAGTGTATCGATGTTATGGGTGATGAGTAGGGTGCGTTTGCCCATGCGAGCAGCTGCAAGCGCTGCTTCAGTGCCTGCGTGTCCTCCACCAATAACGATAACTTGGTATTGCGCGTTTGTTGCCATGTAGCTCGTAACCTCGGATCAAAAAAATAATGTGTGATTTCAATAAGGATCGTGAATGTAGATCGTTGCACGGGTATCTTCATGAATCACAGAGCCAAATAGTGTAGCACTTTTATGGTGATGTAAAAACGCTTTTACATGGTGTTAGTACTGAATTTAAGGGGGATCTTGGCTTTTTCTGAATTGCTGAAATACAGCCTAAACAAGTTTCTAGGAAGCTTGGTTTTGTTTCGATCGGTGGTTGGGGGTGGTTTGGTAATATATAGATCTATATTTCTTTAGATCTTTTTTATTATTCTTATTATTAGCTCGGCCTGAATCTGTGGGTATCTCGTTTTAGCGATTTTAAATCAATAACTTAGAATTAATGATTAGGTGTGCGTAAACAGCGATCTTAAATGCGTATAACCAGTGGGATAAATCGGCACTTATACACAATGGAAGTTATCCCCAGATCTATCCCCGGATCCGATCACAAGAAAGATCATAGCTTATCCCCAGCTTTTAAAAATTTTGTATAAGGATCTGCGTATAGTGTGGATAAGATCCGAATAAGTTTGTAAATCATACGAATATTAGGTGGTAGCAGCGTGGATAAAAAAATCTAGGTGTTTAGGTATAAGTTGCAATCCATTGGTTTAGCCAAGAAATTGCATTGGCTTCAGGATCTAGCTCATTGAACATATCGATCGTTAATGTTGGGGCGATCAACTGCGCATTTAGCTCTAAAATAATTGCTTCAGCATCGATGCCAGCTTTACAAAAAGTATCGTAACTAGAATCCCCAATCGCTACGATAGCAACTTTTACGGCGCTTAAATTGGGCTGAGTTGTGGTAAGTGCTTCCATAAAGCCAATAATGCTTTCAGCATATTCGCCTGCACCATGGGTAGCCATACATAGTAACCAATTGGCAGCGTTATCGGTTGGTACCTCCGCTAGTTCAGGTTGATCATGCAGGGTTGTGGTGTGGCCAAGGTAAGCTAAACGCTCACTCAAAGCATCGGCAAGATATTCGGTGTTGCCAGAGGTTGTGCCTACAAGTATATGGAAATGCATAAATGCCTTCTAAAATTAGATGTTCACGTACAAAAATAACTGTAATGGCTAAAACTCAACAAAAAACCCTAATGAAAGTGCTTGAATACTAACCGATAGGGAATTATCATGCGCTCACATTTTACTCCTGTTCTAGGAGAAAAGGCTCTAAATAGCTGTTTCGCTGTTTTTACATAGTGAATTATCGCTATTGCTCTACAACTTGAGCCTAAACTATCTATTTTGGTAATAAAAATGCTTGGCGGTATCCGAAAAAGAAGCTGAACTTCAGTTTTTAAAAGGATTACAGCCGAGCTAGCTGTTGTGTAAAAAAACGACAACCGCATTATTTCGATCTATTCTGGTGAAGAAACAGATTGAACACAAATGCCGATGGGTAAGGTTGCATCGGCTCTATTCTACATTTGGTATGGGAAAATTAACATGCGTCAAACATGGCAAAAAACTTGGTTTGGAAATATTCGCGGCGATGTACTCGCCGGGCTGGTAGTGGCACTTGCGCTTATTCCAGAGGCCATTGCATTCTCGATTATTGCCGGTGTAGATCCAAAAGTGGGATTGTATGCCTCATTTTGTATTTGTGTGATTATTGCATTTGTAGGTGGCCGCCCAGGGCAGATATCGGCCGCTACCGGTGCAATGGCGCTGCTGATGGTTACGTTGGTGCGTGACCATGGCCTTGAGTATCTACTAGTGGCCACGCTACTTACGGGTGTTATTCAGCTTATTTTTGGTGTGCTAAAACTGGGTAGCTTAATGCGCTTTGTATCGCGTTCGGTAGTTACCGGTTTCGTAAATGCGCTGGCAATACTTATTTTTATGGCACAGTTACCAGAACTAACAGATGTTACGTGGCATGTATATGCGCTTACCGCTGCAGCATTAGGAATTATTTACGGGCTTCCTTATATTACCAAGGCCGTTCCTTCACCGTTGATTGCCATTGTATTGATTACTGGCTTTGTAATGTACACCGGTGTTGATGTGCGTACCGTTGGCGATATGGGCGAATTACCAGATAGCTTGCCAATTTTCCTATGGCCAAATGTGCCGTTGAACTTTGAAACCTTAATGATTGTGTTGCCGTATGCGTTGCCATTGGCGATCGTTGGTTTGTTGGAATCAATGATGACGCAAACCATCGTTGATGATTTAACCGATACAAAATCGGATCGTAACAAAGAGTGCCGCGGCCAAGGTATTGCTAACATCGGTTCAGGTTTAATGGGCGGTATGGCGGGTTGCGCCATGATTGGTCAATCAATCATTAACATTAAATCGGGTGGCCAAGGCCGCCTATCATCTATGGTGGCGGGTGTTGCCTTAATCATAATGGTGGTATTTTTATCTGATTGGGTTTCAGCTATTCCAATGGCTGCCTTGGTAGCGGTAATGATTATGGTGGCAATTGGTACCTTTAGTTGGTCTTCGATTAAAGATATGAAGCAACACCCGATGAGTACCAATGTAGTAATGGTAGCTACTGTAGTGGTGGTAGTTGCAACACATAACCTTGCAATTGGTGTATTTGTAGGTGTATTACTAGCAGCGCTGTTCTTTGCAGCAAAAGTAGGTAACTACATGCATATCGCTTCAGACGTATCAAAAGATGGAAATCATCGCGTGTATACTGTAGTTGGCCAAGTGTTCTTTACGTCTTCGGAAAAGTTTGTGGAATCCTTTGATTTTAACGAAGCGCTTGATAATGTAACCATTGATTTAAATCGTGCGCATTTTTGGGATATCACCGCTGTTGCAGCGCTAGATAAGGTGATCTTAAAGTTCCGCAGAGAAGGTGCTGAAGTAGAGGTAGTAGGTATGAACAAAGCTACGGCTACAGTGGTAGATAAATTTGGCGTTGCGGATAAACCAGATGCCATCGATCGCCTAATGGGCCACTAAGAGAAGGATAGCAATAATGACAACACATACAGTTGCTTGTATTGATGGTTCAGCGTTAAGCGATACCGTATCGGATTATGCAGCATGGTCTGCAAAACGCATGAACACTTCTCTGGTACTACTGAATGTACTCGATGATGTGCGTTCATCAGATGAAACCAATTTTAGTGGCAATATCGGTATGGATGAGCGGCAACGTTTGCTTGCTGAAATTACTGATTTGGAAGAAAAGCGCGCGAAATTAGCCCGCCAACAAGGCCAAGCATTCTTAGAGGCGGCAAAAGAACATGTTGAGCCTTTGCATAAAGAGCCATTATTACGCCAACGCCACGGCGATTTAGTAGATACCCTTGTGGATATCGAAAATGAAATACGCTTGTTGGTGATCGGCCGCCAAGGTAAACGTGGCAATGGTGTGGGTGAAAAAATTGGCCATCAAGTGGAGCGAGTGATTCGTGCTCTGCATCGGCCTACATGGGTTGTTACGGGTAAATTTAAAGAGCCTGAACAGATCATGATTGCCTATGATCATAGTGCTACGGCCAAGAAAGCCGTTGAAATGGTTGCCAATAGCCCTTTATTTAAGGGGATTCCAGTTCATGTAGTAATGATTGCAGCACAAACTCATGATCACCAAGCGCAGCTTGAAAATGCCGAAGCGAAGCTTGTTGAACAGGGGTTTTCGGTAACAACAGCGTTGATTGCCGGAGATGTAGAAGAAGCGTTGTTGCAATATGCAGAAGAGCAGAAAATGGATGCATTAGTAATGGGCGCTTACGGCCATTCGCGTATTCGTGAGTTTTTTGTGGGCAGCCACACCAACAAATTACTCTCGAGCACGAAGATTCCATTACTGTTGCTGCGCTAGCGGAACTGCAGTTTTGGCTGATAATCGTAACTATAAAGAAAAGCTTCTCGCCATGCGCGAGGAGCTTCTTCTGGTTGAAAAATCAGCAGAAGATTCGCAAAAAATAGTGGAGCTTGATCAACAGAGTATAGGCAGGTTATCGCGGATGGACGCGCTGCAGGGCCAGCAAATGGCGCAAGCGAACCATAGGCGCAGAGAACAAACCCTGCGAGCGATACAAGCGGCGTTAGTGCGTATTGAAAAGAACGATTTTGGTTACTGTATTGAGTGTGGCGATGAAATTAATCCTCAGCGCTTAGCGATAGATCCAACAACGGCTATGTGTATTCAATGCATGCAAGATATGGAATCGCGTTGTTAACTTTGCATTAACGCAGTATTAACATGAGGTTTTATGCAAACCTTGCTCGATTTTTCTATTGTTATTTATCAACAGATGCAGCCGTGGTTACCGCTGCTGGCCAGCATTAGCATCCTAATGATGCTCGCTTCCATGATTTTTATTCCTATACTTGTTGTAAAAATGCCTGCAGATTACTTTGTTGCGGATCGGCGCATGCGGCATTGGACCATTGCCCGAGTTATCTTTTATATCCTTCGTAATATCGCCGCATTGGTGTTGTTGGTGGCAGGGTTGATTATGTTGGTATTGCCAGGGCAAGGTTTACTAACCATTATTATTGCGGCGATGGTTTCTGATGTGCCGGGTAAATATCGTTTCGAACGCTTTTTGGTGGGCCAACAGGGTGTTGTGCGGAGTATGAATTGGATACGTAAGCGTTATCAAAAAGAACCGTTACAAGTACCAGGGAAACACGGAAAACCTTATGTTGGTAAGTAATCACTAACTTTTGATTGGAATACTTATCCCACCGGTTGAACTTATTTCGAAACGCCTTGTTAGTGGGTACTCACTATCAGCTATCTACATAACGAGCAAATACGGTTTGCCCGGTTGTATTCACACCATTTACCGACCATGCGCCTGTAATCGGATTCTGCAACACGCGGCCACTTAAGGTAAGCACTTCGCCATTATCAAAGGTAACGCTAATTGCGCACATATGATTGGCTTCCATTTTAAAATCGGGCACTTCAACGCTTATCGGCTTAGGTTCTACGCCCGGTTTGCGGCGTTTGTGCCAACTCAGTTGGCGAATTTCAAAAGGCATACACATATCCTAGATAAGAAAGAGCTGCAAAAATGGTAATATTTATCGTTAAGCTTCACTAAACCACCCGATGTAGCGGTGGTTTAGTGAGCAACATACTAAATGCTAGTTAGCTTCTTTTGCTTCTGGTATCGCTTCATTTACCAATAAGGCAATGGCGCCATCACCGGTTACGTTACATGCCGTACCGAAGCTGTCTTGCGCCATATATAACGCAATCATTAACGCGATAGCGGTTTCGCCAAACCCAAGCATTGAGCCAAGCAATCCTACAGCTGCCATTACTGCGCCGCCAGGAACACCCGGTGCGGCCAACATTACGATACCGAGCATCATAATAAAGGGTAAAATAGTAATAAAGGAAGGCATCGCCAATGAACCATGTAATACCATTACGGCAATGGTACAGCTTACAATGGTAATGGTTGAGCCTGCCAAGTGTGTAGTGGCACATAACGGTACCGTAAAGTTGGCAACATCCTCGTTAACATCATTATTTTTTACACACTGCAACGTTACTGGAATTGTGGCTGCGCTAGACATGGTACCTAAGGCTGTGAAATAAGCGGGCAACATATTTTTAATCAGTTTTATCGGCGAGGCTCCTGCTTTGATGCCTGCAATGATAAACATGCTCACGATGTAAACCCAATGCAACGATATTGATAGCAGTAAGATTACCCCAAAGGTTTTGAGAGTTTCGAAAACGGTTCCGGCAGCGGCCATTTCGGCAAATACACCAGCAATATAAAAGGGCAGTAGTGGAATAATTACTTTTACTAACAACACTTCAATAATATCGCGGCCCTGATCAGAGGCTTTCTTCAAGGTACTAGAACCTGTAGCCGCAATTCCTAAGCCAAAAATAAAAGCCAATGTAAGCGCGGTCATTACCCCAAATACGGGTGGAATATCTAGTTGAATAAAAGGTTCGAGCACTACGCCGGTAATGCCGGCAACATCGGTATTCTCACCGGCCAAGAACGGCACAACCAGAGTTGCGGCGAAAAACGCAACAATACCAGCTAAAATTGTGGATAAGTAGGCAATACCAAGGGTTCTTCCCAGAAGTTTTCCAGAATTCTGCGGTAAACTAGCGATGCCGCTGGTGATAAAAAACAGAATTAGTAGTGGAATGGTGAAGAAGAGCAGTTGCCCAAACATTACTTTAAAGGTAAGCAGTAATTGTGTAACCCAATGCGGAGCATAAAGCCCGATAAAGCTACCAATTACGATACCGGCGATGAGTTTAAAGATGAGGCCCATAATCTATTCTCATTGTTGTTTTAGTGGTGCGCCGAAGCGCTAGTTGGTTTTATTCGTTCTACTTTAACGCGAGGGGCAGCATAGCACAAAGGTAAACATCAACAGGTAAGCGTTGCGTTATTTTGTTACGCCACACCGTTGGGCATTCGTTTAACGTTGTTGGTGCTTCACTAAAGTTTCGGAAATATAGCGCAAACCTACGTTTATGCCCTGATTATAACCCATATTTAATGCATCCAAATCGGTGGTAAAGCGCGATACGGGGAAGTTTTGTGGCGGTGCAATAATGTTAATTCGTACGCCACTGGGTGGGCTGGCAATAAAATCTAGTGCACGGTTGTATTGATCAGTGCGCAGCGTTACTGCTTTAAATAATTCAGGGTGTTCGGCGAATAAAGGCTTTAATAGATTAGGAAAACGCGCGGGCTTTTTCTTAAAACCCAACGGCTGAGAGAGTAATACCGTAATTTCCCGCGCACCTTGTTCGTAGGCGCGAATTACCGGAATGGAATCGGTTAAGCCACCATCGGTCATGGGTTCATCATTGATTGCCGGAAACTCTCGGAACACCACAGGCATCGCGCATGAGGCCGGAAATAGTTCATTCATATTGCTTTCATTTACTAAAAAATAGCAGGGCTTGCCGGTAACAATGCTGGTGGTTACCACCGTAAGTGGAATGTTGCGTTGAAAATAACTTTCTAAGTTGATGGGAATATCGCGCAACGATGTGTGCCACAGCCAACTTACATCGGCAAAATGGCCGCCCTTGAGGTACCGGCGAATATTCATAAAATCTTCCCGGCAAGCATAATCGGTAATCACCCGATAGCTGCGTTTGTGCGCGCCAGAAAGATAGCCAATCGCATTTGTAGAGCCAGCGGAAACACCAATTGCGGCGTTAAAAGGAAAGAAATCATCCTCGATAAATGCATCAAGCACCCCTGCTGCGAAAATCCCACGCATGGCGCCACCCTCTATTACTAGGGTGTGTTGCTGCGGATTTTCTGAGTTGTTTGAAGCTTTGGAAAGTTCATTCCCTGCCATACTGCACTCTACTTAGTTTTACTGTTATTACTTAAGGTTTAGCAAACTTTTTGGTTTAGATACATTAAGGTATGGAAAAATCTACTTCCCAATACAAAAACTACCAAAAATCTTACCTAATAAATCATCGCTGGTGAATTCCCCAGTAATTTCACTCAGGTGATGCTGAACTAGGCGTAATTCTTCGGCTAGTAGCTCGCCGGCTTGGAATACTTCCAGCTGCTCTTGGCCAGAAAGCAAGTGTATTTTAGCGCGGGCTATGGCATCGAGGTGGCGGCGGCGAGCCATGAAGCCGCCTTCCATACTCTCGTTGAAGCCCATGCATTGTTTTAAATGCTGGCGCAAAAATTCAATGCCATCGCCGCTTGATGCCGATAGCGATACCACCGGAATGCCTTGATGCTCGCTGAATCCAGGTGTTTCATGGCTTAAATCAATTTTGTTACGAATAACACTGAAGGGCATGTGCTCCGGTAAGCGAGCAAAGAACTCCGGCCAAATATCATCTGGGTGCAGAGCGTTGGTTTCGGTGCTATCCACCATGAATAACACCCGATCGGCTTGCTCTATTTCTGCCCACGCACGGGCAATACCAATTTGTTCTACTTTATCTGGGCTTTCGCGTAAACCTGCGGTATCAATAATGTGTAGTGGCATACCATCAATTTGAATATGTTCGCGTAGCACATCTCGGGTGGTGCCAGCAATATCGGTAACAATGGCGGATTCGCGGCCGGCCAAGGCGTTTAGCAAACTGGATTTACCCGCATTTGGGCGGCCAGCAATAACCACGCGCATACCTTCGCGCATTAACGAGCCTTGTTTGGCTTGTTGTTCAACCGCGGCGAGCGAATGGATAATTTCCTGTAAATCACTGGCTACTTTTCCATCGCTAAGGAAATCCACTTCTTCATCAGGAAAATCGATGGCTGCTTCTACATAAATGCGTAAATGAATTACTGCATCAACGAGCTGATCGATTTTATGGGAAAATTCCCCTTGTAGGCTTTGTAGCGCCATCCGTGCCGCTTGCTCAGAAGTAGTGTCAATAAGATCAGCAATCGCTTCGGCTTGGGCTAAATCGAGCTTATCGTTCATGAACGCGCGTTCACTGAACTCACCAGGGCGGGCTAAGCGTGCTTGCTGGGTGGCTAAAATGGCCTTGATGAGCATATCTATCACTACTGGGCCACCATGGCCTTGCAGCTCAAGGATATCTTCACCAGTGAATGAATTCGGCCCTTGGAAGTACAGGGCAATCCCTTGATCGAGAAGATTACCTTCGCCATCGCGAAACTCGGTGTAATCAGCGTAACGAGGCTTCGGGCAGTAGCCAATAATGGTTTGTGCAATGGCTTTGGTGGCTGGCCCACTCACCCGCACAATACCTACACCACCTTTGCCGGGCGGGGTGGCTTGGGCAACAATAGTATCGTTGCTATTGGCAAGAGAACTGTTTGCGGAAGAGCTGTTAGCAACATTACTGCCAGTGAAATCGTTAGCCGAATCGGTCATGGAATCCTCAAACAAATAAATACGCAATGAATCTGTACATGATAGAGCAAAAAGCGCTCTAAATCAGGAGCTAGCAGCGAATAAACTTCCGGCTTCCGGCGCGTAACATAAGCGGCAGAACGGCAACACGAACTCGATAAAAAAAGCCACCATGGCGATAAACGCAGCATAGTGGCTTTTAGGTTTTAAGAGCGCTTATTTAGCGCGCTTTCACCTTACTTTTATTACTATCTTGTTTATCGATTTGCCGGTAAATCCAGGTCATTTGCGTAATCGAAATCAAGTTACTCACCAACCAGTACAATACCAAGCCTGCTGGGAAGAACAGGAAGAATACCGTGAAGATGACCGGCATAAACTGCAGAATCTTCGCTTGCATTGGGTCTGTTACAGGCGTTGGTTGTAAGCGTTGCATTAACCACATACTTGCACCCATCAATAATGGCAATACGAAGTAAGGGTCGCGGCTGGATAGATCGTTAATCCATAGTATGAAATCGGCATGGCGAATTTCTGGGCTTTCCAATAGAACCCAGTATAGTGCTAAGAAGATCGGTAACTGTAGAAGCATGGGTAAACAGCCGCCGAGCGGGTTTACTTTCTCTTCTTTGTACATTTTCATCATTGCAGCCGACATTTTTTGCCGATCATCACCGAACTTCTCTTTCATTTCTTTCATTTTCGGTGCGATTTTACGCATTTTCGCCATAGAAACGTATTGCGCTTTAGTAAGCGGATACAACAGCGATTTAATAATGATGGTTACCAGGATAATGGCCAAACCCCAGTTAATAACAATGCTTTGTAGCAATGAAAGTAACCAATATATTGGCTGCGCTAACCACCACAAGAAACCATAATCAACGGTAAGGTTTAGATGTTCAGCAAGTTCTTTCAAGCGGGCTTGGTTTTTCGGGCCCATATACAACGCACTACGCAATTCAAGCGATTCGCCTGGAGCGATAGTATGTGCTGGGCCAATGAAGCCCACCATGCCTTCGCCAACCGCGTTACTGTTGGTATAAATACGGTTGGTTACGTCTTGATCAGGTACCCATGCAGTAACAAAGTAATGCTCGAGCATAGCTACCCAGCCCGCTGGTGTGTTAATGCTTAGTGCACGGTCTTGAATGTTCTTGAAGCTATACTTTTTATAGCGTTGGCTTTCTGAAGAATAGGCTGCACCGCGGTAAGTAGGCATAAACATGCTATCGCGGCCACCATCAATCATGGTTTGTTTTAATTGGCCATACATGTTCATGGTTTTTGCACGATCGCTGTTATTCACTACTAGATATTCAACGTTAATCGCGTAATCGCCGCGGGTGAATAAGTAGGTTTTGGTGATTTCAGTGCCATCTGCCTGTGTGTAAGTAAGCGGAATACGCAGGGTATCGCCGTTTATTTCATAACGCCGCTGCGGTACAGAATAAACTGGCCGGCTATCTGCGCTATCCACCCCATCTGGGCCAATCAGGCCGCTTTGGGCAATATGAAGGTTGCCAGGGCGTTGGTACAAGATGGTGTAACGTGCCTCTTCGCCAAGGCGATCGGCATGTTGTAGCAATTCGGCTTTAATTAAATCACCGCCGCGTAAGCTAATTTCTACGCGCAAAACATCAGTTTCCACGATAACGGTATCGCCGGTAACTGCTGTAGTTTCAGCAGCAGGAACAGAACCATCATTACCAGCAACTGGAATATCTCCAGTTACTTCTGGAACATCAGCGTTTGGAGCAGGCTCGGTTACTTGTGGTGCGCTGGTAGGATCGATGCCTGGGGTATTGCCACCTTTTAGTTGCCATTGTTGGAACATAAAAAATGATAGAACCAATAAGGCAATAACCAGAATTGTACGTTGCGAATCCATAGTTACTTATTCTCTCGTTGCGTTTCTTGGTGTTCCGTATCGCATTGCGAACCGGGAACCGGATCAAAACCACCGGGATTTCCCGGATGACACTTGCTAATTCGTTTTATGGCGAGCCAGCTGCCTTTCAACACTCCGTACTGCTTTAACGCAATAATAGTGTACTCAGAGCAGGTTGGATAAAAACGGCAACGTGGCCCTAACAGCGGGCTAATGGCCAACTGGTAGAACCGAATCATTGCAATCATTATTCCGCGGAATATTGCTTGCAGCGTTTGCTTAATTTTCGCCATAAATAATCCAACAGATCGCTGAGGGCATCATTGTCTAATTTCGTTACCCCAGGCTTGGCGATAACGATGATATCAAAGCCGGGCAATTTATGCTGCTTTAAACGAAAGGTTTCACGAATGATTCTTTTAATGCGATTACGATCGACGGCGCGCTTAGCAACTTTTTTGCTAATAGTAACGCCCACGCGAGGGTAATCCCGCTCATTTGGCTTAGCAAGGAAAGTGAATTCGTTACTTACAGCTTTAACTGGGGGATTATTGAAGACGTTTTGGAAATCTGCGGGAGTTAACAGACGTAACTCCCGAGGGTATGCATACCTACTCACTCAGCAACCTGAGCTAATCGAACGGAATCGATTAAGCACTTAGGCGCTTGCGTCCTTTTGCACGACGACGAGCAATAACCTGACGGCCGTTCTTGGTTGCCATACGTGCACGGAAGCCATGAGTACGCTTGCGTTTTAATACACTTGGTTGAAATGTTCTTTTCATAGCTGTTCTTCCGTAGCTGATCTGAGTTCAAAATTGAGCGCGGATTCTACCCAGAAAAAGGATCGCTGTCAAATAATTTCGCTAAAAAAAGGCTGTGGATAACTTTGAGTTTTAGGCGCCAAAATGCTAGCGTACACCTAGTATTTTACGTAGAATGAAGGGCTCGGTTTTCGTTAGGCGCATAGAACCAATTAGGAATGATCAAAGCCGAGATCAATTAATGGTTTAGAACAATAATTACAGGAGTAGGTGGGGTGATCCGTGAGTAATTCACTGTGGCATGATTGTGCAACGCGTTTACAAAACGAATTGCCAACTCAACAGTTCAACACTTGGATTCGCCCGTTGCAGGCTGATTTTGAGCGCAATACGCTATTCTTGTACGCCCCCAATACCTACGTAATGGAATGGGTAAAAGATAAATACCTCAAACAAATTATTACCTTCTTGCGCAGTTCCGGCGGCGAAACAGTGCCAAATGTGGAGCTGCGTGTAGGCGGTTCGCGGCAGCCGCGTAATGCGGGTGACACCAAGAATTCTGCAGGTAATGATGATTCGGTGGTAAATGGTTCGGCTAATCATACCTCTGCTAAACAAGGTTCGGGGCAAGGCTCGGGTGGCCAACGCCACAGTGAAGGTGCGCTGAATACAGCAAACAATGGTATTGCAACGAGTAATGCCCAGCCAAACTACACACCACAAATTCAAACTAACCCGATGGATCGGCCGATATCGCTGCAACACAGTAATTTGCAGCCCACCTATACCTTCGATAACTTCGTAGAAGGCCGCTCGAACCAATTGGCTCGTGCAGCGGCGGTACAGGTTTCCGAAAATCCAGGCAAAGCATACAACCCGCTGTTTATTTATGGCGGTACCGGTTTAGGTAAAACTCATTTATTGCATTCAATTGGCAACGGTATTCTTGCGAATAAACCTGATGCAAAAGTATTTTATTTGCGTGCAGAGCGTTTTGTGCAAGATATGGTGTATGCCATGAAGCATAACAAAATCGATAGCTTTAAAGAAAGCTATCGTAGCGTAGATGCATTGTTAATCGATGATGTGCAGTTCTTTGCGAAAAAAGACCATTTCCAAGATGAATTTTTCCACACCTTTAATTGGCTTCTTGAGGGAAATCAGCAAGTTATATTAACAAGTGATGTGTACCCGAAAGAAATTGAAGGGGTGGATGAACGTTTGAAATCGCGCTTTGGTTGGGGTTTAACAGTAGCCATTGAACCACCAGAGTTACCTACGCGAGTGGCCATTTTAGAGCGCAAAGCGGAAGAGCGGAAAACGAAGCTGCCGCACGAAGTTGCATTCTTTATTGCCAAACGGCTGCGTTCAAATGTTCGTGAGCTTGAGGGTGCCCTGAATCGGGTTATCGCCAATGTAACCTTAACAGGTCGCGATATAACCATTGATTTCGTAAAGGAAGCATTGCGCGATTTAATTGCAGCGCAAGAGCGTTTAGTTACCATTGATAATATTCAGCGCACCGTTGCCGAGTATTACAATATTAAAGTATCGGATTTAACATCGAAGCGCCGAACTCGCTCTGTAGCGCGGCCGCGGCAAGTAGCGATGGCATTAGCAAAAGAGCTTACCAGCCATAGCTTGCCGGAAATAGGCGATGCCTTTGGTGGCCGTGATCATACAACGGTTTTGCACGCTTGCCGAAAAGTAAAAGAGCTAATAGAGTCTGATCATGAGATTCAGGAAGATTATCGCAATCTGAATCGAACCTTGTCGGTTTAATGTTGCTGTTAACGAAATAATAATAAGGGGAGTTATCCGCATGAAATTCACTATTACCCGTGATGCTCTATTAAAGCCACTGCAAGTGGTAAGTGGAGCTGTGGAACGTCGCAACACGTTACCGATTTTAAGCAATGTGTTGATTCAGGTAACGGAAAGCCAGATGCGCATGACAGGTACCGATTTAGAAGTAGAGTTGGTATCACAAATTGATTTGGAAGGCGCAACACCAGGTGAAGTAACGGTGCCAGCGAAGAAGTTGCTAGATATCGTTCGCTCGTTGCCAGAAGGTGTGGATGTAAGTTTTACCGCAAGTGATGACAAAGTGATTGTTCGAGCTTCTCGCAGCCGGTTTACCTTAAGCAGCTTACCTGCTTCGGACTTCCCGAATATTGATGAATGGGAAAGCGAAATTCAAATTCAAATGGTCCAAGGCGATTTGAAAGATTTAATGGAAAAAACGCACTTTTCGATGGCGAACCAAGATGTACGCTATTACTTAAACGGCATGCTGTTTGAAGTAAATGATGATGTGTTACGAACCGTGGCTACTGATGGCCATCGTTTGGCATTATCAGCGGTATCGCTGGAGCAAAGCGCACTGCCGCATAAGCAAGTAATTGTGCCGCGCAAAGGGGTATCGGAATTGTTGCGTTTACTCGGCGACGACGACGCGATCATTTCCTTATCTTTAGGGCAAAACCACGTGCGTGTAACAGCGGGTAATATGATTTTCACGAGCAAGTTACTTGATGGTCGTTTCCCTGATTATCGCCGCGTATTGCCACAAGGTGGTGATCGTATTGTAGTTGCGGATCGTGATTTACTGCGCCAATCCTGTGTGCGGGCGTCTATTTTATCAAATGAAAAATTCCGCGGTGTGCGCATGGCGCTTTCGCCAAATGAAGTAATTCTTACAGCCAACAACCCTGAGCAAGAGCAGGCGGAAGAGCGTTTAGAAGTTGAATATTCAGGCGAATCGTTTGAAATTGGCTTTAACGTAACTTACTTACTGGATGTATTGAATGCGATTCAAGGCGAACAAGTAAAACTTACGTTAAGTGACCCTAATAGCAGTACCATTGTGGAAGATAATAGCGATGATGGTGCGCTTTACGTTGTGATGCCAATGCGTTTATAACTTCGGGTTATTAGCGCATTGCGAAGGTTGTATGCAGATAACAAAGCTGGCTATCGAGCACTTTCGAAACATAAAGAGTGCAGTGCTGCTTCCAGCGCCACAAATTAATATCATTAGTGGTGAAAATGGCAGTGGTAAAACAAGTGTTTTAGAAGCCATTTATAGCTTGGGATTTGGGCGTTCTTTTCGCACTCACCAATCTAGGCAAGTAGTTCAAGATGAGTACGATTCATTTACATTGTTTGCGCAAGTAGTTGCACCACAGAATGAAAACGCAGTGAAAGTAGGTTTTCGCCGGCAGCGAAACGGTGAAACCGAGATTCGCATTAACGGTGAGAATGAGCGTAAGTTTAGTGCGCTAGCCCGTTTGGTGCCGGTGCAACTCATCACTCCCGAAGGTGTGGCGTTAATCACGGAGGGGCCAAAGCAACGGCGACAGTTCATGGATTGGGGCTTGTTCCACGTGGAACCAAGCTACTATGAACACTGGTTAACATTTTCGCGGCTGCTGAAGCAGCGCAACTCGCTATTAAAGCAAAAGTTGTATGATAGCCAAGCGGGCGCTCTTTGGGATAAGCAGTTAGCCACCGCAGGTGAACAAGTTACCGATGCTCGACGCAAGTATTTATTAGGATTGAACGAACAGTTAAACGTTTATTGCCAGCAGTTTTTACCGCAATATCAGTTTGAGTTTCGTTTACTTAAAGGTTGGGCCGAGGATATTTCCTTTGCTGAGGCTCTAGCAGATAAATTAGAGCTAGATCGGCGCCAAGGATTTACTAGCGTTGGCCCAACTAAGGCTGAATGGCAAATTCGCGCTGATGGTATTGATGCTCGCGAACGGCTATCAAGAGGCCAGTTGAAACTATTGGTTGCTGCTTTGAGGTTAGTGCAAAGCGCAGATTATAACTCGCATCGGGGTCAGCCCTGTGTCATCTTGGTAGATGATTTACCGGCAGAGCTTGATAGCGAGAACCAACAAAAGCTCTGTGATGCGTTAGTACAGAGTGGAAGTCAGGTGTTTGTTACGGCGATACATCAAAAAGAATTAAGAAGCCGGTTTAGTAACACCGAAATCCGATTGTTCCACGTGGAACACGGAACAATCAAAAATGATTAAACAGGAATAATTTATGTCTGCTAGTACTAGTAATTACGATCAGTCGAATATTAAAGTTTTAAAAGGCTTAGATGCGGTACGAAAGCGTCCGGGAATGTATATCGGTGATACCGATGATGGTACAGGCCTGCACCACATGGTATTCGAGGTGGTGGATAACTCCATCGATGAAGCGCTAGCAGGGCACTGCAACGAGATTTATGTAACCATGCATACCGATGGTTCGGTTTCTGTGCGTGATGATGGCCGTGGTATTCCTGTGGATATGCACGAAGATGAAGGCGTTTCAGCTGCTCAGGTAATCATGACCGTTCTTCATGCCGGCGGTAAGTTTGATGATAACTCATATAAAGTTTCTGGTGGTTTGCACGGTGTGGGTGTTTCAGTTGTAAACGCACTTTCTGAAAAGCTGCAACTTACTATTCAGCGCACAGGCAAAGTTTGGAAACAAACCTACACTCACGGTAATCCAGATTCCGATATCGTAGCTGTTGCAGATACTGATAAAACCGGTACCGAGATTCGTTTTTGGCCAAGCCACGAAACCTTTACGCAAACCGAGTTTCACTATGATATTTTAGCTAAACGTGTTCGAGAATTATCATTTTTGAATTCGGGTGTTTCTATTCACCTAATTGATGAAAGCTCTGGCCGTAAAGATCACTTCAAATATGATGGTGGTATTGCCGCTTTCGTAAGTTACTTGAATGATAAAAAACTACCGATTCACCCGAAAGTATTTCAGTTTTCCATCGAACGCGAAGATGGCATTTCAGTAGAAGTAGGGTTGCAGTGGAATGATTCATTCCAAGAGCATATCTATTGCTTCACCAATACCATTCCACAGCGTGATGGTGGAACGCACATGGCGGGTTTCCGTGCTGCACTTACGCGTACATTGAATACGTACATGGAGCAAGAAGGCTACACCAAAAAAGCAAAAACCAGCGCTACCGGTGATGATGCCCGTGAAGGTTTAACTGCGGTAATCTCAGTTAAAGTTCCAGACCCGAAGTTTTCTTCGCAAACCAAAGATAAATTGGTTTCCTCTGAAGTAAAAACAGCGGTTGAGCAAGCCATGAATGAACACCTTTCGAACTATCTGTTGGAAAACCCAACCGATGCGAAAGTAATTGTGCAGAAAATTATTGATGCGGCGCGTGCTCGTGAAGCTGCGCGTAAAGCACGTGACATGACCCGCCGCAAAGGCGCTCTAGATTTGGCTGGTTTGCCAGGGAAACTAGCGGATTGTCAGGAAAAGGATCCGGCACTTTCAGAACTCTACATTGTGGAGGGTGATTCTGCGGGTGGCTCTGCCAAACAGGGGCGCAACCGTAAAAACCAAGCTATTTTGCCGTTAAAAGGTAAGATTCTTAACGTTGAAAAAGCACGTTTCGATAAAATGCTTTCTTCACAAGAAGTAGCAACCCTTATTACCGCCATGGGTTGTGGTATTGGCCGTGATGAATATAATCCAGATAAAACTCGTTACCACCGCATTATTATCATGACGGATGCCGACGTGGATGGTTCTCACATCCGTACGCTACTCCTCACTTTCTTCTATCGGCAAATGCCGGAGTTGATAGAGCGTGGCTACATTTATATTGCGCAACCGCCGCTTTATAAAGTGAAGAAGGGCAAACAAGAGAGCTACATAAAAGATGATCCAGGCTTGATTCAGTACCTTACTACTTTGGCGCTAGATCGGGCATCGTTACACGTTAACGCAGATGCCCCTGGTATTACCGGCCTTGCGCTAGAGAAGATGGTGCGGGATTACCAATTCGCCATGGATACCATTAAGCGTTTAAGCCGTGTGTTGCCAAAGCATATGTTATCGCGCTTGGTTTATGCGGAACGTTTAACGGCTGAAAACCTTAAAGATGAGCACTACGTAAATAATTGGGCTACTGCCTTTACCACTAACTTGATGGAATCAGAGAAAGATTCTGCAAGCTATGAAGTGTTCGTAAATAAAGATGATGAGCGTGATGTGTTTTTGCCAACCATACGTATGCGTCGCCATGGTGTACACACCGATTATCCACTTACATATGAATTCTTAGTATCTCGCGATTACGATCGTTTGGCCTCTGTTGGTAATGATATTAACGGCCTTATTGAAGAGGGTGGTTATGTACAACGTGGCGAGAAAGTGCAAGAAGTTGATGATTTTGTTGAAGCCATTGAGTGGTTAATCAACGAATCTAAACGTGGTTTATATGTGCAGCGCTACAAAGGGTTGGGTGAAATGAACCCAGGGCAGCTTTGGGAAACCACGATGGATCCTGAATCTCGCCGTATGCTGCAAGTGAAAATTGAAGATGCGATTGGCGCAGACCAATTATTTACTACCCTAATGGGTGATGATGTTGAACCGCGCCGTGCGTTCATTGAAAGTAATGCACTGAAGGTTGCTAACTTAGACGTGTAAACTTTTTCGATTATTTTATTCAGGAAAATAACACGGAAAAATGATAAGTAAGCGCAAGAAGAATAACTGGCGCTAAAATATAAAAAAGCCCTCACTTTGCAGTGAGGGCTTTTTTGGATGCATTAAACAGTTTACTTACTTAGCTTCAGGTTTTGGCTGATTTCGCACCATTTGGCACACAATCACCGAAATTAATGCTCCGGGCGTTGCTAGAAATGCGTAAAGCACCACATTCAATGACCGTTCACCGGCAATTTCGTTGCCAGTAGCGCTATCAGCAAATAATGGCGCTAGCAGTTCATAACCAGTACTAAACACGAAGATAAGTAAAAAGGGCAGTACGGCAGCAACAACAATACTCAGCGCAGGATGTTTTAGTTTGGCAGCCTGGTTGCCAAACCAAATGCAGATGGCAAACACCACGATATACACTAAGAATGCCATTGCATGCCTCCGATTATCTTGTTGCCGGCCCGTCGGTTTATTGCAGCAACGAAATATCCGCAACCTTTAAGAATTGGTTGCGAAGTTCGTTCAGCAGGGCTAAACGATTACTTCTTACTGCTTCATCATCTGCGTTTACCATTACTTGATCAAAGAACGTATCTACAGGCTCTTGTAACGTTGCTAACGCGTTTAAAACATCGCTGTAGCTTCCTGCCTTCGCTGCCGTGTCAATTTGCGCTACAAGGCTGTTAAGCACCTGATTCAACGCTACTTCAGCGGGCTCACTCAACAAATCTTCCCGCACAACACCAATCTCGCCTTCAACCTTGGCTAGAATGTTAGAAATACGCTTATTTGCGGCAGCAAGAGCCTCTGCTTGCGGCTTGCTTCTGAATTCAGCCACCGCTTTAACTCGCTGGTCAAAATCGAGCGCAACAGTAGGGCGGCGCGCGAGAACGGCTTGAATTACATCTACAGCAATCTGCTGATCTTGATACCATGCTCTGAATCGGCCAAGCAAGAAATCAGCCACTTGGGTAGTAACACTTTCAGGGGCTTTTACTACCGAGCCATAGCTTGCAACAGCAATCGCTACAATGGCCTCAATATCCAGAGGCAACTTGCGTTCAACCAGAATGCGTAGCATACCGATGGCTGCGCGGCGCAAACCAAAGGGATCGCGATCTCCTTTCGGGGTTTGCCCAATCGCAAAAATACCCACCAGCGTATCAAGCTTATCGGCCAAGGCTACCGCACATGCTTCAGCGCTTACTGGTAAATCATCGCCTGCAAAGCGTGGGCGATAATGCGCTTCAATAGCTTGCGCTACCAGCTCATTTTCACCATCGTTGCGCGCATAGTGCATGCCCATTACACCTTGCACCTCAGGGAATTCCATTACCATGTTCGATACTAAATCGGCTTTGGCCAATAGGCCTGCGCGGCCGGCGGCTTCGCTATCCGCACCAAGCACTTTTGCGATAGCAGCTGCATTCGCAGAAATACGCCGAGCTTTATCGCCAACACTGCCAAGCTCTTTCTGGAATAATACCGAATCTAGTTTCGCTAATCGGCTTTCTAAGCTTGATTTCTTATCTGTTTCAAAGAAGAACTGCGCATCTTTCAGGCGCGGACGCACCACCTTCTCGTTCCCTGAAATTACCTGCTGCGCATCTTTGCTTTGAATATTGCTAATGAAGATAAAGCGCGGCAACAAGTTGCCTTGTAAATCAGTAAGCGGGAAGTAACGCTGATCGTCCTTCATGGTATAAATCAATGCTTCTTTTGGCACCGATAAAAATTCTTTATCGAAGCTAGCAACCATAGGCACAGGAAACTCAACTAGGGAAGCTACTTCATCGATCAAATCCTCATCCCATACGGGTACGGCATTCTCACTCTGAGCGAGCTCTATAACCGCTTGCTTAATGGTATCTCGCCGTTCTACGAAATCTGCAATAACATGGCCAGAGCGCAATGTTTCTGCATACTCGTTGGCATTATTGATGGTTAAAAGCTCGGGATGATGAAATCGATGCCCGGTCACCTTATTGTTGCTTTGTATGCCAAATAGGTTTGCCGGAAGCACTTCGCTACCAAGTAATACCGTAAGGTGGTGGAGTGGCCGAATGAAATGGTGGTCGCCCATACCCCAGCGCATTGTTTTTGGAATCGGCAATTGTTTCACTGCAGTATCCAACATACCTTGCACTAGCTCGCGAATCGATTTGCCCGGCAGGGTGGCGTTATACATCAACCACTCGCCTTTATCGGTTACTAATCGTTCTGCTTGTGCTACCTCAATACCCATGCCACGTGCCCAGCCTTGGGCAGCTTTGGTAGGATTACCCTCAGCATCAAAAGCGGCCGCTACAGCGGGGCCGCGCTTCTCTACCACTTCATCTTGCTGTGCTGTTTCTAGGTTTTTTACAAGAACACCAAGGCGGCGAGGCGAGGCAAAGGCGCGAATCGAATCAAAGGCTAAGCGCGCATCGTTCAATTGGTTGGCAATACTATTGGTAAAGCTCTCGCTCAAACCTTTTAATGCTTTCGGTGGCAGCTCTTCGGTGCCGAGCTCGATCAGTAAATCGTTACGCTGATGCATGCTTATGCTCCCTTTTTGCTGCTGTTGTACTGCGCCAATACGGATTTTGCCAACTCTGGCTCTGCCAATGGAAAGCCAAGTTGGGCACGGCTGGCAAAATAAACTTCCGCACATGCTTTTGCCATGGTGCGAACGCGCAGAATATAACGTTGCCGTTCGGTAACAGAAATCGCATGGCGGGCATCGAGTAAGTTAAATGCATGAGATGCACGCATTACTTGCTCGTATGCAGGTAAGGCTAAATTGTGTTGAATGAGAAGTTCACATTCCTTTTCACAGGCATCAAAGCGCGCAAACAGAACATCTACATCGGCATATTCGAAGTTATAAGTAGATTGTTCAATCTCATTTTGCAAAAACACATCACGGTAATAAATAGTACCGCGCGGTCCGCTGGCCCACACTAAATCGTAGATGCTATCAACACCTTGAATGTACATGGCTAAACGTTCTAAGCCATAGGTAATTTCCCCGGAAATTGGTTTACATTCAATACCACCTACCTGTTGGAAGTAGGTGAATTGAGTAACTTCCATGCCGTTAAGCCACACTTCCCAACCTAGGCCCCATGCGCCAAGGGTAGGAGATTCCCAGTTATCTTCCACGAAGCGGATATCGTGTACTAGTGGATCAAACCCAAGCATCTTTAAAGAGCCAAGGTAAAGCTCTTGAATGTTTGCTGGTGATGGCTTCATGATCACTTGAAATTGATAATAGTGTTGCAAACGATTCGGGTTTTCCCCATAGCGGCCATCGGTAGGGCGGCGGCAAGGTTGCACGTATGCGTAGCTCGCCGGCTCAGGGCCGAGAGAGCGGAGGAATGTCATGGGGTGAAAAGTACCCGCGCCCACTTCCATATCGAGTGGCTGAACAATGGCACAACCTTGCTGTGCCCAATAATCTTGCAGAGCGAGAATAAGGCCCTGAAATGTTTTTACATCAAATTTTGCCATGGGATGGTTCCATTTCATTCAATCGAATTTCCGCTTCGCGGCGGCA
Source organism: Aliidiomarina sp. (assembly GCF_047920995.1). NCBI lineage: Bacteria > Pseudomonadati > Pseudomonadota > Gammaproteobacteria > Alteromonadales > Idiomarinaceae > Aliidiomarina > Aliidiomarina sp. Next base: position 28,114 of record NZ_JBLRWZ010000017.1, on the reverse strand, counting down.
TGGGTTTGTGTGATTATACCGTAACCATTCGTGCGATTTATAGGGAGAAACGCAATGGATGCAAGCAATAATGCAATTAATCGCTGCCCTTGGTGCGGTAACGCTGCAGATTACCAGGAATATCACGATAAAGTATGGGGTAGGCCGGTTCATGATAGCCAAGAGCTGTTTGCGAAATTGTGCTTAGATGGACAGCAGGCAGGGCTAAGTTGGATAACTATTTTGAGAAAGCAGAAAGGGTATGAGGCTGCGTTTTTCAATTTCGATGCACCTCGCCTTAGTAAGATTAAAGGTAAACAAAGAGAGGCGTTTATTATTGAGCAAATGCAGAATACGGCAATCGTGCGGAATCGCCTAAAGATAGAATCCATTTTTCGCAACGCCGATGGTTACATGCAGTTGCAGAACGAAGGCATAGATTTCAGTGAGTTTCTTTGGGGCTTCGTAGGTGGAGAGCCGATCATCAATCACCCTGCGAGTATGGCAGAGGTACCAACCCAAACAGAGGAATCGGTGGCTTTATCAAAAGCGCTTAAAAAGGCGGGATTCAATTTTGTTGGTCCAACGATTGTGTATGCTTTTATGCAAGCTGTGGGCATGGTAAATGATCATGTTGCTGAATGTGATTTTAAATAGGGACTTCGTATGAAACGAATAAAGCGGATTGTTACGGGTGTGGGCAGCTGTTTACTGCTATTCCCATTGGCCGGCTGCACTAGCCTTGTTGAGAGGCAGATATTGAATATGGAGCCCGTGAGAGGTATGGCAAGCGTTGAACAAGTTGTTGCGCCGAACCGCCGGAAGATTTGCGATGAAACGTTAGCGCAGCGGTGTTTGCATTATCTCGATCTGGCAGATGTGGAAGCGCTCTACGAAGAAGGCGAGAAAGTTCTTCATAAGGATTTCACCTGGACCTTAACTTTGCGTTCAAATATGGAAAAGGACCGAGCAATTAATGATTACTTTTCGGAGGAAACGCTGTTCCAATTCCCGGAGCTAATGAATGATTCCCCAATTGCGATTGTTGCTCCTGGGTATGGAATGCGCTCAGCACATCTGTTTGCGCCAACGGGGGTATGGTTGCGTTCACTCGGCATACGGCCCTTGATACTAGAGGGCCCAACGGAGCGAAAACCGATGGCGTTTGGTTTGCCAGAGCTGGCGCTAATTCGTGACTATGTTAGCGATCATTACGCCAATGCGCCGATTGTGTTAGTGGGCTTTTCCATGGGTATGATGGCGATAACCGAACTCGAATTGCTGTTCAAGCGCGAAGAGGTTACGCCAGCAGCTTTAGTATTTGTTGCTCCAATGACAGATTTTCGTAGCGATGCGAACTTCATGTTTCGACAGATAAAGGAAAAAGATTGGCGCGTACGCTGGTTCGTTTCCGAATCACGGTTCAATAAAGCGCTAGCCAATATCATACTCCGAAGCGGAGAAGCTGAGCGCCTCACGAACCTGGGCCTGCGGCTGATGGCTACGGAATCTCCGGCGCTTGTGCTCGTTGGTCGTGACGATAAGGTTGTTGATGTGAACGATAGTAGGGCAGCGGTTGAGGCCTGGCTGGGTATTAATGGTTTAGAGAGGTTAGGTGATTATCCGGAAGAGCCGGTTAGCTTTCCACTGGTGTTGAATACACCGAATGAAGCGATAGAACGGTATAGAACCTTTCAAGTGGGGGAAGGTAAGGATCGCTATATTGAGTATGAAATGCTCGGCCACAGCACTCTGATTACTATGTTGATGCCGGTACGCGAGGATGTCGAGAGTTGGCTAGAACAACTCGTTGAATTTCGCAAAGCACCACCTGAGTTAGATATTCCTGAAGTGATGTAATGTAATTTACCCGTGCTGTAGAGGTTCCACGTGGAACCTCTAAATCATTACGCTGTTGTTTTAGTCGTTCTCCGAGCGTCATTTTGTTATCCTCATATTATTAATATTATCCCCATGGCTATCTCTAAGAAAGCTATGGTGTTGAGGTTATTCTTAGCTATGCATTGTGGCATAAGAAGATGAATAATAGGGAATATATAAGAAATGTTACGAATAGAGCCGGTAGATTATAAAAATCCAGAACATGCAGCGGCTTTAATAGCGCTTCTTGATCATTATGCGCAAGACCCAATGGGCGGAGGTGAAGCTTTACCAGCTGCAACACGCCAGAACTTGATTGGCGAAATGGCGGCTAGGCCAACGGTGTATAGCTTTATTGCGTGGCATGAAACAGATGGGGCGGTAGGGCTTATTAACTGCGTGGAAGGATTTTCTACTTTTGCAGCAAAGCCTGTATGTAACCTGCATGATATCGCCGTGAAAGCGGGTTATCGAGGGCAGAATATAGGGCAAAAGCTTATCGCAGCAGCAGCGGCAAAAGCAAAGCAACGGGGTTGTGTGAAACTAACCTTGGAAGTATTAAGCGGCAATGAAACGGCTCGTTTGGCTTACCTGAAGTTTGGCTTTAAGCCTTATCAGTTAGATCCAGAAATGGGGCATGCTGAATTTTGGGAGTATAAGCTTTAGGGTTCCACGTGGAACATGTAGCTTATAAACCCTTTTGAATAAGGTAGTGGTAGGGCGCTTCATCTGTTTGTGCTGCAAGTAACTGATGATCCATAAAACGGCAAAACGCGGGAACGTCCCGAGTTGTTGCTGGATCATCGGCTATTACCAATAGCGTTTCGCCATCCGCCATATGCCGAATTCTGCCACGTATCAACATCACAGGCTCAGGACAACGTAAACCTATAGTATCGAGATGGTGATTGGCATTACTAAATGGTGGTGCCATTGATAAAACCTCTTTAGAAAAAATAGCGAACAGCACTAGTATAAATGCTCGTTACCGATAAAAAAATCCCGCTAGGCATATTCTCTGCCAAAGCGGGATTTTCATTTGCAGGGCGATGCTACAAACTAGCGGCATCACTAGCTATTTGCGATACCTCTTGTTGTTAATACAACGTATCGCCCAGCTAAATCGCTACTTTATACACGCTCAAATACAGTGGCGATACCTTGGCCAAGGCCAATGCACATGGTAGCTAAACCAAGAGTTGCATCTTTCTGTTCCATCAAGTTTATCAAGGTAGTGCTGATTCGCGCTCCTGAGCAACCAAGAGGATGGCCAAGGGCAATAGCGCCGCCGTGCAGGTTCACCTGAGTATCCATTTTATCTTCAATCTTCAGGCCGCGCATTACTGCTAACGCTTGTGCTGCGAATGCTTCATTCAGCTCAAACAAATCGATATCCGCTAGGCTTAGGCCAGCACGTTGTAATGCTTTTTGTGTGGCTGGCACTGGGCCGTAACCCATAATTGAAGGATCACAACCGGCTACGGCCATCGAACGAATACGCACGCGTGGCGTTAAACCCAAAGCTTTAGCTCGGTCGGCAGACATAATCAGGGTTGCTGCTGCACCGTCGGAAATAGCCGAAGAAGTGCCTGCTGTAACGGTACCGTTCGCTGGATCAAACACCGGGCGCAATGCGGCAAGTGCTTCTACCGTGGTTTCTGGGCGAATTACTTCATCATGCGCAAAGCGTTTTAATACGCCGTGCTCATCATGGCCATTAATGGCATGTATTTCGTTTTTAAAACCGCCGTTTAAGGTTGCTTCGTGCGATAAACGATGCGAGCGCGCACCAAATTGGTCTTGCTCTTCTCGGCCAATGCCAAACTTTTTGCCGAGTAACTCTGCAGTTAAGCCCATAGAGCCAGCTGCTTTTGCTACGGTGCGGTTCAAACCAGGGTGAAAATCTACTCCGTGCATCATCGGCACATGGCCCATGTGCTCTACACCACCGGCGATGAAAATATCACCGTTACCGGTTTGTATGGCGCGGGTAGCATCGTGAATGGCTTGCATTGAAGAACCGCACAAACGGTTCACAGTAACCGCACCCACTTGGTGCGGAATGCCTGCAAGTAACGCACTGTTCCGCGCTACGTTAAAACCTTGCTCTAAGGTTTGTTGCACACAACCCCAGTAGATATCCTCGAGTTCATTTGGATCTACATTCGGGTTACGTGCTAATAGGCCTTTCATCAGTTCAGCAGATAAATCTTCTGCGCGAACGTTGCGGAAGGCACCGCCCTTCGAACGGCCCATTGGGGTACGAATTGCATCTACAATAACGACGTCTTTCATAACATTCTCCGTTCGTGGTTAGCTTTTAAAGTAAGTGCCGCCAGTTTTGGCTTTTTCGCGTAACCCATCAGTTACCTGATAGATTTCGCCCAAATCGGCATATTTATCGGCCAACTCAACAAATTTCTGTAAGCCTAAGGTTTCGAGGTAACGGAAAGCACCACCACGGAATGGCGGGAACCCGATACCGTAAATTAACGCGATGTCGGCTTCTTCTGCTGAACCCACAATGCCTTCTTCAAGGCAGCGCACCATTTCGTTTACCATTGGGATCATGCAGCGCGCAATAATTTCATCTTTCTCTGCGCTCGCTTCCTTCGCACCAATAATTTCGTAAACTTTAGGGTTTACTACTTTCTGCGGGCGGCCGCGTTTGTCTACGCTGTATTCATAAAACCCTTTGCCGTTCTTCTGGCCGTAACGTTCAGCTGCGGCTAACTGCGCAATAGCGCCGTTATCATCGCGAGCCATACGCGTAGGGAAGCCTTCAGCCATCACGTTAGTTGCATGATCTGCTGTATCTAAGCCCACAACATCACATAAGTACGCAGGGCCCATTGGCCAGCCGAACTCTTTTTCCATTACTTTATCGATGCCGGTGAAATCGACGCCATCATCAAGCAGTTTGCTGAAGCCTGCAAAGTAGGGGAATAGTACGCGGTTTACTAAAAAACCAGGGCAATCATTTACCACAATCGCAGTTTTCCCCATTTGCAGGGCATATGCGGTTACGGCTGCGATGGTTTCATCGGAAGTATGCTTGCCGCGGATAATTTCTACCAATGGCATTTTATGCACAGGGTTAAAGAAGTGCATGCCGCAGAAGCGAGAAGGGTCTTCTAAGCTTTCCGCGAGTTTATCGATAGAAATCGTAGAAGTATTTGAAGTAATAATGGCATCTTTTGCCACTACCTTTTCAACTTCGGCTAATACAGAAGCCTTAATTTTCGGATTCTCAACAACGGCTTCAACAATAATATCTACATCAGCTAGTTCACTGTTATTTAACGTAGGCGTGATCGAGGTTAGCGTTTTTGCCACAACTTTCTGGCTAATCTTGCCGCGCTCAAGAGCTTTACCTAAAATTTTCGCAGCTTCATTTAGGCCTAAATCAAGTGCATCACGGCGAATATCTTTCATTACTACCGGTACCCCACGCGAGGCCGATTGGTAAGCAATGCCACCACCCATGATACCGGCACCTAAAACGCCCGCGCGTTTAATTTGCTTGGTAGCGGATTTAGCCGATTTCTTACTTTTGCTTTTCACTACTTGATCAGCGAGGAAAATGCCAACCTGAGCTCGTGCTGCATCAGTTTGCGTTAGCTTCACGAACAGTTCATTTTCGATATTCAGCGCTTGTTCACGCGCTTCACCTGCACCGCGCTCTACTACTTCAACGGCAGCATGTGGAGAAGGGTAATGCTTACCCGCTTTTGCCCATACCATACCTTTGGCGGTGCTGAAGCTCATCAATTTTTCAGTGTCGTTCGCTTTTAACGCTTCTAATTTCGGTTGGCGTTTGGCCTGCCAATCAAGATCGCCGGCAATGGCATCACGTAGCATAGCGAGTGCGCCTTCCTTTAACCGATCACTACTGGTAACCGCATCCACTAAACCTACCGCTAAGGCTTTCTCTGGTTTGTGGTTCATGCCGGTAGTAATGGCTTCGAGTGCGTTATCCGGGCCGATTACGCGAGGTAAACGAACGGTGCCGCCAAAACCAGGAATAAGGCCTAGTTTCACCTCTGGTAAGCCGATAACCGCAGTTTCATCGGCGATACGGTAATCACAAGCGAGTATCGCTTCGCAGCCGCCGCCCAACGCAAACCCATTTACCGCTGCAATTGATGGAACTGGTAAATCTTCTAGCTTGTCAAAAACGCGAGAGGCTTTGCGAACCCACGTTTTAGTTTTTTCTAAATCAGCAAAAAGGGTGAGGAATTCGGTGATATCTGCGCCTACAATGAAGGTAGATTTGGCGCTGCGAACGAGCACACCTTTTAGATCGGTGTTGCCAGCTAGCGTGTCTAGCGCATCACTAAATTCGTTAAGCGTTTTTTCGTCAAATTTGTTGACCGAGCCCGGTGCATCGAAGGTAACTTCGGCGATGCCTGGCTCAATAAAATCAACATGAAGGTTAGTACCTTGGTAGATCATCTTTGGTCTCCCGACTAGTGAGCAGAGCGAACCTCTGCCAGCACTCAAGTTTTTTGCTTGCGTGTTACAATGCATGTACTGTTCGTGGCAAACTGTTGTAAGCGAACAACATACAAGAGTATGGTAAAAAAATCGCGACTAATCATCCCATAATGAGAAAGAAAATTAAACACCCGTTTGAAAGTAACTTTTAGCTGTAGTTAACGAGATATAAAAACGAATGTGTAGAAGTAGTGTATCAGTGCAAAAACAGGTGCCCAAGCAGATACAAAAAACTGCGTTTGTACAATTATGTATGCTGTTTAGCGCAGCGTTATTGGCTTTAGCGAGTATGGGTACAGTTCAGGCGCACAACATTATAGTTAAGACGCACAATATTAAGCCGAGTAATGCTACTACGCATCATTTTATCGCACATAGCATGAGTGCGCAGCCAGGATTCAGCAACGAATCTATTCCTGATATTTTCACAGCGGATGAGCCGCACCTAAATGCACAGCAAGCGCCAATTTCAACTCTGGTTACGATAGCGCAGCAGGCGAGCCAGCCGAATAGCCCGGCAGGCCCCTTTAATCCTCTAATTCAGCCGTGGGGATTACATGTTGATCAGCAACTTGAGAGCCAACGTGAATTATATCAAACCGTAAGAACTTTAATTGAGCGGCGCCAGCTTACTGATGCCCGAAGCAAACTTGTAGAGCTCAGCGGCTATCCGTTATTTCCCTATGCCGAAGCAGCATTGCTAGAAACGAGTGTAAATTATGCCAATGAAAGCGTAATTCAGGAATACCTTGCTGTATATGGCAATACGCCCCCAGGCCGATCGTTGCGTTCTTCATGGTTGGAGTTTCTGCGCAAAGAAAATGATTTTGCTCGGTATGTGCGCGATTATCAGCCGCAAAGTTCATTAACGTTGCAATGCCATGCATTGCGTTCGCGTTATCGTTTGCGAGATAACTGGCAAGGTAATGATGAGGCAGATTTTTGGCAAGAAGTAACCGATTTTTGGGTGCATGGGCGTAGCTTACCCTCTGCTTGTGATGGCTTATTTCGCTTATGGGCAGAGCAAGGGCTGCGCACCAATGCTGTAGTGTGGCAACGTGCTGAGTTGGCATTGAGAGAAGGGCAAACGTCGCTATTTCGCTATTTATTGCGGTTTTTACCGCGAGAGCAGCAACAGCTATTAGAATTGCAGCGTCGATTACGCGCGAATCCAGGGTTGGTGCGGCGATACCAATATATTAGCGCCACCGGTGATGAACAAACCGATCAATATTTACGCAGGTTGGTGATAAGTGCGCTCAGCCGCCTACGTTGGAACGACCACTTCGATACGATTGCCGCATGGGAACATTATCAACAGAAGTTCACCTTTAGCGAGCGCGAAACCAATCAAGTAAATGCTGAGATAGCGGTTACCTTGGCGTTGCGTGGCGAGCCGAATGCATTAGCATGGTTTCAGCGGTTGGCGATTGAGGATATGTCACCGATTGTGCTGCAGTGGTATTTGTCGAGTTTATTAAGAGATCAGCGTTTCGATTTAATTAATGATTTAGTATTAGCAATGCCGCCAGAGCAACAGCAGCAGGCGCAGTGGCTGTATTGGCGGGGCCGCTCGCTGGCGCTGATGGGGGAATTAGAAGACGCCACTGAGCTTATGGTGCAAGCAGCGCAAGAGCGGAATTATTATGGCTTTCTTGCCAGTGCGCGTATGAGCTTACCGCCGAATCTAAATAACGAAACCACCGAAATTGTGGCAGATAAGCTAATTGCCTTAAGCCAACGGCCAGAAGCGCAAAGGGCGCGCGAGTTTTTGCATCTAGATAATCACCTAGCCGCCCGTAGGGAATGGAATGTATTGCGCGCTCGCGCTAGTGCGGAAGAGCAAGTATACATTGCCTTATTAGCATCAGAATGGGGCTGGCATGATCAAGCCATTTTTGGCTTCGCAAGTAGTAACGCTTTTAACGATGTAGCCCGCCGTTTCCCGCTCGCACACCATCAGTTACTAACCGAATGGGCGGAGCAAGCCCGCGTGGATTCAGCGTGGGTGTTTGCTATTGCGCGGCGGGAAAGCTCATTTCAAGTTGATGCTGTATCGCCGGTGGGCGCTCGAGGTTTAATGCAGGTAATGCCGGGCACCGCTGATTACTTAAATAGACGCACGGCTTCCAGTGCTACGCGTACGCGGCCGAGATTGCAAATTGATCGGCCAGAAGATAACGTGCGCATGGGCACGCAATACCTTGCAGAGCTTTTGTACAGAAAAGATGGTAATTGGTTGCTCGCTACTGCAGCATACAATGCGGGGCCAAATCGGGTAGCGCAATGGCTACCAGAATCTGATTTAGCCGCAGACATTTGGGTAGAAATGATCCCTTACCAAGAAACACGCGATTACGTAAAAGCGGTGCTTGCGTATCAGCAAATTTATACGCTGTTGCTCGGAAAAGATGCTAATGTATTACAACCTCTGGTGCGTATGCAGATTAATGGAAACGGCCAAGGTTAACTTAAACAACAAATAATAAAAACTGCTCGAGGAACGGCTTTTCAATGCAAATACGCACAATATTGCGGATTTTAGGCCTATTAATAGCCATTTTCAGCGTAACCTTATTGCCGCCAGCAGCGCTTGCCTATTTCTATGAGGACGGCGGTGGTTGGGCATTTTTGCTCGCATTTGTATTAAGCCTTTGCATTGGGTTGCTTATTTGGTACCCGAACCGCGATAAACGCCAAGAACTGAAAACTCGCGAAGGCTTCGTAATTGTGGTGATGTTTTGGGTGGTATTGGGTTCGGTGGGAGCAATCCCGTTCTGGATGCCAGATGCATATTCGCTAAGCTTCACAGATTCAATGTTTGAATCATTCTCAGGGCTTACCACTACAGGCGCAACCGTTCTTACCGGCATCGATGAACTTCCACATGCTTATCGCTTTTATCGCCAACAGCTGCAATGGTTGGGTGGTATGGGGATTATCGTACTTGCCGTGGCAATTCTGCCGCTGCTCGGCATCGGTGGCATTCAGTTGTATCGAGCGGAAATTCCTGGGCCAGTTAAAGATTCAAAAATGACCCCCCGCATTGCTGATACGGCAAAACAGCTGTGGTTTATTTATTTAGGCCTTACTATTGCTTGTGCGCTTGCTTATTGGGCCGCAGGCATGACCCCATTTAATGCAATTGGCCACGCCTTCTCCACGGTAGCTATCGGTGGCTTTTCTACGCACGATGCCAGCATGGGATTTTACGATAATCCTGTAATCTATATGATTTGCGTACTTTTCTTGCTGATTGCCGCGGTGAACTTCGCCCTGCATTTTGCCGCTTTCCCGCGCTTGTACAGCCGTAGAATGGAAGGCAAAAATCAATACGATTGGAATAAGGGCTCGTTTTCGGTATACACCCGAGACCCTGAAGTACGAGCGTTGTTCAGTATCCAGTTGGTACTGATGGCATTAGTGGTGCTTACGCTGCTGAGCCAACAGTTTTATAGCGATTGGAGTGATTCGCTATTTCATGGGATTTTCCAAGCCGTATCCATTGCTACTACGGCTGGCTTCACTACTGCAGAATACGCTACTTGGCCATTATATTTGCCAGTGCTGTTGATATTCGCCAGCTTTATCGGTGGTAGTGCAGGTTCAACCGGTGGTGGTTTGAAGGTAATTCGTGTGCTGCTACTTTATCGGCAGGGCATGCGAGAAATTAATCGCTTGGTGCACCCGAAAGGGGTGTTTACGGTTAAATGGGGCAATAGGGCATTGCCAGATCGAGTAGTTCAAGCTGTTTGGGGTTTTTTCGCAGCATATGCATTACTTTTCGTGATTATTATGCTGTTATTTATTGCTACCGGTTTAGATGATTACTCAGCGTTTGGGGCCACCGCAGCCACGTTAAATAACTTGGGCCCAGGATTAGGCGAAGTAGCAGGTAATTTTACTAGCGTATCTGCAGCGGGTAAGTGGATAGCCGTTTTGGCGATGCTATTTGGGCGCTTGGAGATCTTCACCTTGCTGGTGTTGTTTACGCCAGCATTCTGGAAGCATTAGGCCTACAGTTTAAAGGTAACTTAGCAGGGTTTAAACGGTACCAACCTAGCCCTAGAAGTATAAGGCGCCTGGCGCAAATAAGCGTTCAATTTCATGCACGTATTTCTTATCTACTAAGAATAGAATAACGTGATCATCGGCCTGAATGAGCGTGTTATCGTGGGCTATTAATACCTCGCTGCCACGCACTACTGCACCAATGGTGGTGCCCGGCGGCAGTTTTAACTCGCTTACTTCTCTGCCTACCACTTGCGATGTTTTTTCATCGCCGCGCGCTACCGCTTCTATCGCTTCTGCGGCGCCACGGCGTAACGAATAAGCACTGGCAAAATCAGATCGATGAATATGCTTCAATAGTGCTGAAATAGTGGCTTGCTGGGGAGAAATGGCCACATCAATCTCACCGCCTTGTACCAAATCTACATAGGCGCTGCGTTGGATGAGTACCATGGTTTTCTTGGCGCCCATGCGTTTAGCGAGCAGGGCGGCCATAATATTCGCTTCATCATCATTGGTAACTGCGATAAAGGCATCAATATCCTCGATACGCTCTTCGCTAAGCATTGTTTGGTCTGTAGCATCACCAAGTAAAACGAGTGTTTTATTGCTGAGCTCTGCGCTCAATTGTTCGGCGCGATCTTGGCTAAGCTCGATCAGCTTAATACGATGGTTATCTTCCAGTTGCCGCGCTAAACCGGCACCAATGTTACCGCCACCCATAATCATGATGTTGCGGTAGCGCTCCTCTAGTGGTTGCAATTCTTCCATTACCACCCGAATATCTTTGCTATCGGCTACGAAAAATACTTCGTCATCTGCCTCAATAATGGTGCTTCCTAATGGCCGAATAGGGCGGCCTTGGCGGAATATGGCCGCAACTCGGGTATCAATATTAGGGATATGTTTACGCAACGCAGCGATAGCGTGGCCAACTAACTTGCCGCCATAGGAGGCTCTTACGGCAACCAAGCTTACTTTGCCTTCTGCAAATTCAATTACCTGTAGTGCCCCGGGGTAATCAATTAAGCGCTTTATGTAAGTAGTTACTAACTGCTCGGGTGATATAATATGATCTACAGGAAGTTGTTCTTTACGAAACAGCTGATCGTGATATTTGGTGTATTGCTCTGAGCGCACGCGGGCGATTTTTAGTGGCGTGTTAAAAATGCTATGGGCTACTTGGCAAGAAAGCATGTTCACTTCATCTAAGCTACTTACCGCAATGAGCATATCGGCATCATCTGCCCCTGCTTGCCGCAATACATCAGGATGCGCACCGTTCCCCTGAACCACTCGTAAATCATGTTTATCTTGCAACTGGCTCAGCAATACGCGGTTTTGATCGATAACCGTTACCTCGTTGCGTTCGCTTACTAGGCTTTCCGCAAGTGTGGCGCCTACTCGGCCAGCTCCAACAATAATCACTTTTTTCATAGTTAGGTGCGCTTCTGTAACAAGAAATAATAAAAACCATCACCGCCTTCGGCATTAGGCAGTAGTTGCCAACCTGTAGCGGCCGAATCTGCAATACCCGCAATAGGAACTGCTTCAGCATCATTCACTGTAGCTAGAAATTGTTGAATTTGCAGCTTATTTTCTTCAGGCAATACAGAGCAGGTAGCATACAGTAATTGGCCGCCGGGTTTTAAAAGTTGCCATTGTGCTTGCAATATCTGTTGCTGCAAGGCTACCAGCGTATCGATATCATCAGCCCTGCGTAACCATTTAATATCCGGATGGCGACGAATAACACCCGTGGCAGAGCAGGGTGCATCAAGCAAAATGCGATCAAATAATTGGCCGTTCCACCATCCCATGGGTTGGCTGGCATCGCCACACACCACATCCGCCTGTACTTGCATACGGGCTAAATTATCGTGTACTCGTTGCAAGCGGCTAGCATCGGCATCTAAGGCAGTAACTTGAATGTTTGCATACCGCTCTAGCAAATGCACTGTTTTACCGCCGGGTGCTGCACAGGCGTCCAATACGCGCATCCCGGCCTCTGCCTGTAGCAGATGAGCGGCAAATTGAGCGGAACGATCTTGCACGGATACATGGCCTTCGCTAAAGCCGGGTAATTGCGTTACATCTGCACCCTGAAGTAGGCGAATTGCTGCATGTTCACTGGCAAAACCAGTGGGCAGTTGGCTATCGAGTTCGGCGGCAATGCCTTCAGCGTGTAGTAACGCGAGGTATTCCGCGCTGGTGTAGTGCTGGCTATTCACTCGCAGCCAGAACGGCGGCGGTTGGTTGTTTGCCGCGCAAATGGCGGGCCAAGTATCGGGATAGGCGTTTTGTAATCGCTTCACTAACCAACTCGGATGCCCATGCAACAATGCTGGGCTCAGTGCAGCTTGGTTCGCGAGTTGTTTTTCCAGGCTCTCTTGTTGGCGCTGATAGGCGCGTAACACAGCATTTACCATCCCTTTAAGGTTTTTTTGCCGAACTTGTGTGCACGCCTCTACTGTTTCGGCGATCGCCGCGTGGGCTGGCACGCGCATATCGCGCAGCTGGCAAAGCCCTACTAAGAGGATATAGTGCACAATCCGAACTTTGCTTTTCAGTGGTTTTTCAATCAGCTGCGAGATCAGCCATTCATATGCAGGGAGTTGGCGCAACACTTGGTAGCAAATAGCTTGGGCAAATGCCCGTTCACTTTGCGTTAAGCGCTCTGTTCCGCTAGCTGTTTCGTTAGCTGTTTCGTTAGGTATGGCTTGGCTGAGTGAGCGCCCGTTGTGCAGTACTTGCTGCAATATACGGGCAGCGGCAGCGCGAGAGGGCGCTGCTTTACTCATTGCGAATCACCAGTATTGTTGGTTGAATCTGGAGGTAGTAATTGCGTACTCGGCGCAAACCAATCGGCGCGCGCATTGAGTAAATCGGCTACGGGCATAGTTTTCTTGCCTGCTGGTTGCAGCTGTAATAAGCGTATAACACCTTCGCCACAGGCTACATCAATGCCTTGTTTGCTGCTTTCGATAATTGTACCCGCAGCAGCATTGCTGGTAGATGCAAGTACTTCTGCTTGCCATACTTTCAGCGGCGCATCGGGATGCGCGGGGTGGCTGAACGTACTGCCCGGCCAAGGGTTGAATGCGCGAATACAGCGCTCGATAAAACCGGCGCTTTGCTGCCAATCGATAATGCCTTCTTCTTTGCTTAGTTTCTTTGCATATGTAGCTTTGCTATCTTCCTGGGCAGCCGCATAAGTATCGCCGGTTTTCATGCTTCGCAAGGTTTCCACTAAGGCGAGAGGGCCAAGTTTTGCGAGCTTTTCATAGAGCGAAGCGGAGGTATCTGATTTTTCGATGGAAATGCGCGATTTTGCAAGCATTGGGCCGGTATCCAACCCTTCGTCCATTTGCATAATGGTAACGCCGGTTTCACTATCGCCAGCCCAAATGGCGCGCTGAATAGGAGCAGCGCCGCGCCATCGTGGTAATAGCGAACCATGCACATTTACGCAACCTAAGCGCGGCGCAGCTAGCACGGGTGCTGGTAAAATAAGGCCATAGGCAACCACTACCATTACATCTGCTTGTAACTCGGCGAGCTCAGCTTGGGCCTGCTGGGTTTTTAAATTCTCGGGCTGAAAAACCGGCAGGTTGCGCGCAAGTGCTAATTCTTTTACGGCACTGGCCTGCAGCTTCTTGCCTCGGCCAGCTGGGCGATCGGGTTGCGTATAAACGGCAACCACTTGCATATCTTCCGCTTCAATTAGTGCGGCTAAATGGCGTGCTGCAAAATCCGGCGTGCCGGCAAAAATGATACGCACTAATGTATTCCTTAATCTAATTTAGCAGCCAAGCGCGCTTCTTTTTCCAGCTTTTTGCGAATCCGATCGCGCTTCAACGGCGATAAGTAATCAACAAACAATTTGCCGTTCAGATGATCAATTTCGTGCTGAATACAAATGGCTAATAACCCCTCAGCTTCACGTTCGAAGGTATCACCATTCTTATCGAGTGCACGTACTTTTATCTTTCCAGCGCGCTCCACTTTGGCATACACATTTGGAAAACTTAAACAGCCTTCCTCATTCTCATGCAACCCATCACGCTCGATAATTTCTGGGTTAATAAAGGTGAGTGGTTCATTGCCATTTTCGCTGCAATCAGCAATAAACAAACGCTTGTGCACATTCACTTGGGTAGCCGCCAAGCCCACACCTTGCGAGCCATACATCGTTTCGAACATATCCTCGATAATTCCGCGCAGGGCATCATCCACCTGCTCAACGGGTTTGGCTACGGTGCGAAGGCGCTCATCTGGATATCGCAAAATTGTCATTACTGCCATGATTTATACTCTCTACTTGTTCGTAAGGTGCTGCCTATAGCACGCGGATACGAGTTCTTCATTCGAATAGCTTAATTTTAGCAAGAAGATCGCTGAATTGTCAGAGTTTCTCTTGCTCAGCGAAGAATCCTTTCTATATTCCTAGTTCTTATACCAAATATGGTGCTGCAGGCACCAAAATACAAGGACGTATGCTATGCATTGTATCGATTGGGATCATCGAATGATTAGCCAATGGCTGAGTTTACAACGAGCGCCGGTAAAACTGCGCCGCGAGATACTTACATGGTGGCAGCAAACCGGCGAACAGCAAATTCCACTTTCCCATACAGCGAGCCTACCAACAGCGCCTTGCGCGGAAGTGCAGCGAGTATTTGATTGGTTAGGCGAGAGTAGTAGCCATTTCCTGCTCAGTTACCACTGCGCAGATTATCCGCAATCGCTGCGGGAAATTTACCGGCCGCCTATTCTGTTGTTTGGGATTGGCGATAAAGCACTGCTGAACCATCGTTTACTGGCTGTAATAGGTAGCCGTAAAGCCTCGCCGCTAGCACTTTCACTTACCGAAGCCATGGTTACTGATTTATGTAAGGCAGGCTGGGGGATTGTGAGCGGTATGGCGCTTGGTATTGATGGTTTGGCACACCGAACGGCACTAGGAATGCAGTTGCCAACGATAGCGGTACTGGGTTGTGGCCCAGATCTCAATTACCCACCGCGGAACCGCGCTCTGCGCCAAGAAATATGTGCCCAAGGGGTGGTGCTAAGTGAATACATGCCCGGTACACCGGCGAAAACTGAACATTTTCCGGCCAGAAACCGTATAATAAGTGGCATTAGTGCAGGGGTGTTGGTTGCCGAAGCGAATATGCGTAGTGGCTCGTTAATTACCGCGCGCTACGCCATTGAGCAAGGGCGGGAAGTGTTTGCGATTCCCGGGCCGGTGCCGCACCCCGGTAGTGCAGGGTGTCATTTATTAATTCAGCAAGGCGCTAAACTCGTTACTTGCGCGGCCGATATAATAAATGAATTACCCAGTTGGCCAGCAAATACTGCAGCAAATGGCCAGCAACAGTTAGAATTAGCAACTAAATCTGGGGAAAGTGTGCCGAAGCTATTGGCAAACGCAGAATTATTGGCTAACGTGGGTTATGAAACCACATCATTTGATTGGCTGTTACAGCAAACAAATGAATCGGTTTCTGAAGTAGTGAACCAGCTCATCAGTTTAGAGTTGGATGGATGGATTAAAACAGTGCCTGGCGGCTACGTTAGGGTGAGGAGGTGAGAGTTATGTTTGATATCCTCATGTACTTGTTTGAGAACTACGTCCATTCTGAAATGGAAGTGGTAGTAGACCACGATGAACTAACTGACGAGCTTACTCGCGCAGGTTTCCGAGAACCGGAAATCGATAAGGCGCTCGCTTGGTTAGAGCGCTTGGCTGATTTACAAGACAGCCAAGAGAATCCGTACTTGGTGCAAAGTGCACCAGCGGCATCGTTTCGGGCATACACTCCAGAAGAGCAAGCACGGCTGGATGTGCAATCGCGAGGATTTTTACTGTACCTAGAACAAATAGGTGTACTTGATTTTACCACCCGAGAAATGGTGGTTGATCGGGTTATGGAGCTCGATACGCCGCAATTTTTACTCGAAGATTTGAAATGGGTAATTTTGATGGTGTTGTTTAATGTTCCTGGCCATGAAGATGCCTATTCACAAATGGAAGAGCTCTTGTTCGAAGAGCCTACTGGGTACATGCACTAAGTGACCAGGGGTGCGCCCCTGGTTACGAGATGTTTCGCATTACCTTGCTACTAAACCTGCGAACAAAATGACATCAAAGCACCTATTTTCTGCAAACCAAGCCACTAATATTCGCAAAGAGCCTTGTCCGCGTTGTGGCGGAGAGGTGCGCATGAAACACATTGGCCAGAACTCGTTTTGGGGGTGTAGCCAATATCCGCAGTGCGAATACACCCAATCATTGCATGAAACGGGTGATTTCGAGCCACAAGAGCTACCGGGCGAAAACTGTCCTGAGTGCGGTTCGGGCTTATTGCTGAAAAAAGGCCGCTACGGCTTATTTATCGGCTGCAGCGCCTTTCCAACTTGCCATTTTATGCTGGATCCAACTGCCGATCCAACGCCACAAAGTGAATCTCCTGTGTGCCCTGCATGCGCAGTGGGCCATCTGCACGTGCGCACGAATCGGCAAGGAAAACAGTTTTATGCCTGCGATGCTTATCCGCAATGTAAATATGCCTTGAATGAAGAACCGGTGGCGAAAACATGCCCAGATTGCGGCTGGGGTGTGTTAGTGAAGCGGGATTCGGCAGCAGGGGTGCGGTTGCGTTGCCCACAAAAATTATGCGGCTACAAATCGGAACCGTTATAATCTAACCGAAGCTGTTACCCTAAAACCATATACCCCTAATGAATGAGATAAACGATGTTGGAAGCTCCGTTGGATAACGCGCATGATGAATATGCCGGCGCGCGTAAAGCGATACAAAACCATGGCATTATTGCGTACCCTACCGAAGCGGTATTTGGCCTAGGTTGTGCACCCTACGATGAACTTGCGGTGCGTAAGCTATTGGCATTAAAAAAACGGCCAGAGCACAAAGGCGTTATTCTTATTGCGGCTGATTATAGCCAGCTACTTGATTATGTAGATGATAAAAAAATCCCCCAAGATAAGCGCTTTACGGTGTTTCAACATTGGCCGGGGCCTATTACCTTAGTATTACCAGCGCGCCCTGAGGTACCGCGCTATCTGCGCGGTGATTTCGATACCATTGCTGTGCGAGTTACGGCGTTTGAACCCGTGCGGAAGCTTTGCCGGGCATTAAACACACCGTTAGTTTCTACGAGTGCGAACTATGCTGGCGAAGAACCATTGCGGAATGCCGAAGATGTGTATGCGCAAATGGACAGTGATATTGATTGGATTATGGCCGGCGATACCGGTGGCAGAGCCAGCCCAAGTATTATTCTAAATCCACTAACCGGTGAGGTGTTACGGTGAAGGAACATGTTTATTTAGAGCGGGTAAAAGAATACTTGCAGCAGCTGCAAGATAATATCTGCGCTGAGTTAGAAATTGCCGATAGCCAGGGCAAATTTGTTGAAGATAGCTGGGTGCGCGAGCTAGGCGGCGGTGGCCGTTCTCGGGTGCTGAAAAATGGTGCAGTAATCGAGCAAGGTGGCGTTAATTATTCCCATGTATTTGGTGAATCGATGCCGGCTTCAGCTACAGCGCATCGGCCGGAACTTGCTGGCCGCAGCTTTAATGCTTGTGGTGTTTCTTTGGTAATTCATCCGCATAATCCGCATATTCCCACTTCCCATGCCAACGTACGTTTTTTTATTGCCGAAAAGCCAGGCGAGGAGCCGGTTTGGTGGTTCGGAGGTGGTTTCGATCTCACGCCGTTTTATCCCTACGATGAGGATATTGAGCATTGGCACAAAACAGCCAAAGCCGCTTGTGAACCGTTTGGGGCTGAATATTACCCAGAGTACAAAGCGTGGTGCGATCGTTACTTCTATTTGCCGCATCGCAATGAAACACGTGGCGTAGGCGGTTTGTTTTTTGATGATTTAAACACTAATCCCGCAGGTGAGCTTGATTTTGAACACGCTTTTGCCTTGATGCGTTCCATTGGTGATCAATACACTAAAGCATATGTGCCAATAATGGAGCGCCGCAAGGATACGCCAAGTACTGAGCAGCAACGGCAGTTTCAGCTGTATCGCCGAGGCCGGTACGTAGAATTTAACCTAGTATACGATCGCGGAACCTTATTTGGCCTGCAAACAGGAGGCCGTACAGAATCGATTTTAATGTCGATGCCGCCGTTAGCGCGCTGGGAGTATATGTACCAAGCGGAATCAGGTTCGGCCGAAGCTCGTTTGCAACATTATTTACAGCCAAAAAATTGGTTAGCACAGGAGTAGCTGTTGTGCTGCTATGCTTGGGAGAGCTAGCCCGCAAGTTAGTATTGCCGTAATCATGTGAATTATTTTTGGAGGTTTTTTCGTGTTGCTGCGTATATATTAAGTAGCGATATCCTCCCGGATCCGCTAAAAACAGTGAGAGCTTAAACGGTGTTAAAACCTGTTAGTGTAAAGCAACAAGCTAGCCACAAATTAATTGAGCGTTTACTTGCGGAGCACGATATGGCAATTCGCCGGTTTATTCGCATAAAAACCGGCGGCAATCAAGATTGTGATGATGTGATGCAAGATTTATATGTGCGCTTAAGCCAAATAGACGATTTACCTGCGCGTATGGCCGATAGGTTAGATACCGCCCGCAGCTATTTGGTGCAAATAGCCAATCATTTATTGATTGATAGGGCGCGCAGAGAAATTAGCCGTTGCCGTGATTTGCATAGCAGTATTGAAACGATTGAAAATGAACCTGCTAGCGCAATCCATGAGCCGGAACGTAGCCTGATGAACAAACGTAAGTTACAGTTAATTGATAAGGCTCTCATGCGTTTAAAGCCTGAGCACCGTAAGGCTTTTTTGCTGCACAGAGTTGAAGGCCTAAGCTATCGGCAAATTAGCGATCAGCTTGCGGTTTCGGTGAGCACAATAGAGAAATATATATCAGCGGCACTGGTGGCTATTCGGAGTGAATTAGCGCGTAGTGAAATGCCGCAGGCAGGGTGGAAACCATGAATAAGGAAGCTGTACGCGCGCAAGCCGCTATGTATGTTACGCGGTTACATTCGGGTGAAATTACCGCAGGCGAGGAATGGCGTATTAATGAATGGTTACAAACTCCAGAACATCAGGCTGAATTTGATGCGATGTTGGCCACTTGGGATTTAACTGAGCAGCTGTATCAATCGCCCAAGCCAGCCATAAAACCACGGTTTAATTGGCACTGGCTAGGTGCAGGTTTGGCAGTGGCAGCAAGTGCTTTGCTGGCCTGGGTTTGGGTATTGCCACAAATATCACCTCATGCCCATCAATCAACATGGCCTGTTGCGAGTGAACAACGTGTGGATCCTGCGCCAGTAATACATCCAATTACCTTTGATCACTTTCGGATTACTGAAATTGAATTAGCTAGCCAAGAAGAAACGTTAGCGTTTCTCTCTGATATTGGCGAAGTTCGCCATATTAACTTAACCGATGGTAGCGTTATTTCACTGAATACCAATACGAAGCTGCAGGTAACCTTTACCGATAACGAACGCTTGGTAGAATTAATTCGGGGTGAAGCATTTTTTGATGTGGCGCACGATGTTGAAAGGCCATTCATTATCAACACCGGCGAACAACGTATTCGGGTTTTAGGTACGCAGTTCAATGTGCGCATGCGCGAAGATGAGGCTATTTTACAGGTATCAGTGGTACAGGGGCGGGTATCAGTGCAACCGCAGCGCGCGCAAGCGGTTACCGCTATCGGCGAACCAACAAATCCAGTACCGGCGGAAGAAAATTTACTGAATGCTGGTGATATTGGTGCATTTGGACCAGAAAATAAAATTGTTAGCCAAAATGAACTTCAATATGTAAGTGCAACGCAGAGTTGGCGGCACGGTGTATTTCGTTTCGAGAATGAATCATTAGAGCAGGTAGTGAACGAGTTAAACCGTTACCGAAATCAAAGAATTCAGATTATAGATGCGGAAGCGAATGCGTTGCGCATTAGTGGCGTGTTTCATTTAAAGAACGGTGAAAATATTCTACTGGCGTTAGAAAGCTCGTTGCCGATTCGGATTGAGCGGGAAAATGATAACGTTTTTGTTCATATACGTTGATTTGCAGCAGCGCTGTAACAGGGTGATGAAGTTGCGGATTTAGCCACCTTAACAACAATAGTAAAAAAATTGGAGGGGTTTGGGTTCGCTTCCGTATTAACGAATAACAATAAAAAAACAACAACGGGAACCCTACCATGAAGCGTTTAAACCGCAAGTTGAATTACCTTACGTGCTGCACGTTACTGGCACTCGGTGCTGGTGTTGCAGCTAGCGTAAGCACGCCGGCTTATGCCCAGATAGCAGAAGAATCTACCCCTTATGAATTAAGTATTCCTGCCCAACGCACGAGCTCGGCCTTGTTAGAGCTAGCAGAAGCTACCGGTGTACAAATTGTGTTTACCCCCGATTTAACCCGTGGCCAAAACTCTGAAGCCCTGGAGGGTAGCTATTCGGTAACAGAAGCCTTAACTGCGCTTTTACGCGGCACTGGATTAGGATACACCAACACAGGTGAAACTACTTATGTGGTGAGCCGAGCCGCACAATCATCGGGTAACCGCGTACAAAGCGGTTTTGCTGATCAAGTGGCTTCCGCGCAAGGTGAGAATAGCCGTGATAGCGTAGAACGCATTCAAGTAGTAGGTACTAATATTCGTGGTGCACGGGCGGCGGGCAATTTACCTGTAACTATTTTGAGCGAAGAAGATATTCGCGACACTGCCGCGGCTACGGGTGATGAGCTAATGCGCTCAATTCCGCAAGTAGGCGATATTAGCTTCAATAATGAACGTACGATTGGGGGTGTTAATGATGCCCGCGGTGATGTTGCTTCTATTAATTTACGTGGCATTGGTACCGGTAACACCTTAACGTTGCTGAATGGCCGCCGATTGGTATTGCATCCTGGCACGCAAACAGAAAACTTTGTGCCGGTTACCACGGTAAATTCGAACACCCTACCGGTTGCGGGTTTACGCAGATTAGAAGTGCTACGTGATGGTGCTGCGGCACTGTATGGCACCGATGCCATTGCCGGGGTAATTAACTATGTGCTTAAAGACGATGTAGATACTACTACCCTGAACTTAACTTATGGCCACTCAGAAGGTACTTCATTAGATCAATTAACTTTCAACGCTTCTTCGGGATTTAGTTTTAATGATGAGAAAAGCCATTTGTCGCTATCATTTGCCTATTATGATAGAAGCGCAATGCCGGCATCGGAGCGCTGGTATGCTGCGGATCAAGATCGCCGTTTTGCGCCAGGCATTCCCGAACAATATCAAGGTAACACTGCTCTAGATAACCGCACGCTGTCGAGTATTTGGGGTATTTTTAATGGCCCAGGATTAGGCACCTTCCACATTCGCCCAGAAGAGATGGGCAACTGTTTTGAAGTACTGGAAAATGGCGTGTGCGCCGCCAGCGGAAGCTTGCCTAGAGATTTGTATTATGACCCTGCGATTGCCGATCAAACCTTGAGCTCGGCAGTAGAGCGTTACAATTTGTATGCGTATTACACCCAAGAGCTTAATAGCACTACCGAGCTCTTTGGTGAAGCGTTGTATTACTCGGCAGAATCACGGCGCTTGCGAGAACAAAACGCTAATTTAACCGCTCAACGCTTTACCATTAACGCTGATGCGGCGGTAAATCCGTTTGGTGTAAATGTTCAATTAAGAAACTTTCGCCCTATTGATACCGGCCAACGGCGAGTGGTAGTTGATGATACCAGCTATCGATTACTGGCTGGTTTACGTGGGTTTCGTGATTTATGGGATTGGGAAACTGCGGTGCTGTATTCCCGCGCCGATACCTTAGATACTGCCTACAATCGCATTGATATGAACGCCTTTTATGCGGCAGTGAATCAAACCGATATTAATCAGGCCTATAACCCATTTATCGGTGGCAATCTGGCTAATGTAAATAGTGGTTTTGGCGCTCGTAATAGCGATGCAGTAATTGCTGCAATTACTACCGATGTTACGCGCGATAGCATGAGTGAGTTAGCTTTGTGGGATTTTAAAATATCAAACCCGGCTATCGTTGAGTGGTACGCCGGTGATATTGGTATGGCTGCTGGAGTAGAATATCGCTACGAAGGTTATGCAGATGATCGTGATGATTTGCTGGATGGTACTCGGCCATTTGTTAACCCAACCACTGGCGCATTAATTTCCGATTCGGGTGTTATGGGTAGTAGCGCTACTCCTGATGCGAGTGGTAGCCGAAATGTTATCTCGGCTTACACCGAGTTTTTGGTGCCACTGCATGAAACGGTTGATATGCAAGTTGCTCTGCGCCATGAAAATTTTTCTGATGTAGGCAGCGTTACCAAGCCTAAATTAGCGCTTAGTTGGGTACCAGCCAATTGGTTGCAGCTGCGCGGCTCTTATGCCGAAGGCTTTCGTGCACCAAACCTTCCTCAGGTTGTAGAGCAAGGGGTTACTCGTTCTAATACCCGCACCGATCCCGTTATTGACCGTCGTTATAGCGTTGCAGAAGTTCGCGGTGGTAACACTACGTTAGCGCCAGAAGATTCTAAAACGTTAAGTTATGGGTTTGCGGTAGCCCCGATTGAGAATTTATTAATTACGGTTGATTGGTGGAACATTGAGCAAACGGGCGTGATTGGCATTCTGAATAGCCAAACCCACTTACTCTACGATTCTTTGTTGCGTTCAGAAGGCTCACGTAATGAGGCTGTGGTGCGTAACGATGAATTAGAAGTTGTGTTTGTGGAAAACCAATACAGTAACTTAGATGTGCGCGAAATTAGCGGTGTCGATTTTAGCGTTGCGTATCGCTGGGATACGCGTATTGGTCGGTTTGATTGGAAACTAAATGCGGCTCACTTGAGTAAGTTTGAGCAAACGCCAGACCCGATTAGTGCGATTGTAT
Source organism: Aliidiomarina sp. (assembly GCF_047920995.1). Classification (NCBI taxonomy): domain Bacteria; kingdom Pseudomonadati; phylum Pseudomonadota; class Gammaproteobacteria; order Alteromonadales; family Idiomarinaceae; genus Aliidiomarina; species Aliidiomarina sp. Next base: position 4,811 of record NZ_JBLRWZ010000017.1, on the reverse strand, counting down.
TGGCTGCGCAAGCTGAAGGAAACCCAGCAGTTCCGGTTGATATTTCGGTAGTAGGCGCGGGTGATTTATTGCGTATGAATGGCAACCCGAAATGGCGTGGCTTTAGTTCTCTTAACTGGCGCAACAATAATTGGGGTGCGGGTGTTCGGGCCAATTATGTAAGTGATTTTTACGAAACGAGTGTAAATGTTGCCGGCGAGCCCATGGGCATTCCAAGCTGGTCTACCATTGATGTATTTGTTGATTATCGGTTCCGTTCTGGGCTGCTTGATGGCTCTCGTTTGCGAGTTGGCGCCCGCAATATTGGCAACGAAGATCCACCTATTGCAGATGAAAGTTTCGGCTATTTCTCGAACGTTCATTCTAACCGTGGCCGTTATTGGTACATGAATTACACCTATTCGTTTTAAGTGAAGTAACTATGCATATGTGGAAAAAATTACTCACGCTACTCTTTTTGAGTAGCGTGGGGATGGCTAGCCATTTCGTGGCGGCCAGCCAAACAGCAGTAACAACAGATTGTGAGTTTACTACAGTGCGTTTCGTTACGGATTTTTCTATGGGCCGCTTAGATGGTTGTGAGCAGGTAGCGGAACACCGTTTTGTGTTGCACTTACGGCCAGAAAACACGCCGATTAACCCAAGCCCGTGGTATGCTTTTCGGGCCGAAAACTTAACCGATAGCGTGCAAGAAATACAAATCACCTTGCAATCCCACAATGGGCCAGCGCGGTATTTGCCGAAAGCTAGCGTAGATAAGCAGCGTTGGCTGCCAGTGGCGCACAGAAGCAATGATAATCGCCTGCAATTTCAGCTGGCTTTGCAACCTGCAACGCCGCTTTATATTGCTGGCCAAGAAATTATTGATAATCGCGCGTATACCCGCTGGTTAGCTAGTTTAGCTCAAGAAGATGCGCAAGAAATACTTACCCTAGGTTATAGCACCGAAGGTAGGCCGCTGCCGGCATTGATGCATTATGCCGATGGTAATAGCCCGAGTAACAACCCGCCGCAATGGTTGGTGCTTATTGGCCGGCAACACCCACCAGAAATCACCGGGGCATTGGCTATGTTACATTTCACTAACTGGTTGTTTAGTGACGATGAGCTAGCTAACCGATTCCGCGCTCGTTTTAACATTCTGGTGGCGCCGAATATGAACCCAGATGGGGTACAAGCGGGCAACTGGCGCCACACGAGTACTGGCTTGGATATGAATCGTGATTGGCGGCAGCGCACGCAACCGGAAACTCAGGCCTTGCATGCGATGCTCGAGCAGCTGGTGGATAATGGTGAAGAATTAGTATTTGCTCTCGATTTCCATTCTACTTGGCGGAATATTTATTACACTATGCCAGCAAGCTATGTGAATGTGGCAGGCAATCGTTTATATAACCGCAATTTTGTTGATCAGTGGTTAGCTCAGCTGGAAAAAGAGATTAACTGGGAAGTAGTGAACCGTCCCGGACACAACCAAGATAGCGGTGTGTTTAAGCAATATATGGCCGATGCGTTTGGCATTCATGCGGTAACTTACGAAGTAGGTGATAACACCGATCGAGAAGAAATTAAGATAACTGCTGAAAAAGCGGCTCGAGTTATGGCTCAACAAATGCTGCAGCAGTAGGAATTGCTTCTCCCGGAGCGTTGCATTGATGAATATAAACGCCAGCACTTGCCAGTGCTGGCGTTTAATATTATTCTGGATTCGAATAAAAATTAATCGAATCTAGGGGCTTTCATGGCTAGCAATTTATTTCTTCTTATTATCGTTGTTATCGTAATTGTGTTTTTGGCGCGCAGAGTGTTTATGAAACCAGGCTCTGGAGCTACGGTAGACGCTGAGCCGGTAACAAAATCAAGCGCACAGATTGAAGCCGAAGTGGCTGAGAAAGAGCAAACAATTGCGGAAAAAGCCGCTAGCGTTGCTGAAAATATTGAATCTTCGGCGAAAGAAGGAAAATCTTCGGCGCAGAACACAACTAAGAACACAACTAAGAACGCAACTAAGAGCGCAAGCAAGCCCGCAACCAAGAAAGTAGCCAAAAAAGCAGCGCCAAAATCAGTAAGCAAAGATGTAGACCCGGTTATCGATAGTGGTGATAAATCACAACCATCACCGATTGGTGCGGAACTGCCAGATGAAATTGCTAGCCCAGTGGCTGAACTTGAGAAAAGCAAAGATCCCCTAGCGCGGCATCGTTTGTATCAGCAAATTACCGAATCAAGCTACAAGAACCGTACTGATGCAGCATGGCGGCAGATTAGCAAAACCTTCTCTAACCAGCACATCAGTGAATTTGCGGACATCTTGAAGCCACTTAAGAAAGCGAACGGCGGCTCTTTACCGCAAGTGCTTACATTCCAGAATTATGCAACGTTGCTTGCGGAAGACAAGCAATACGATGAGGCCATTGCAGTATGTGAAAAAGCCTTGGAGTTTGGTTTAGATGATAAAACCAAAACCGGTTTCGCTGGCCGCATTGAACGTATTCGTAAGCAAAAAGCGAAAGGTTAATTTTTTAATTATCGCAACTAAGAAGGAAGGGCTGTGGCGTGGGCTGCGGCCCTTTTTCATGCCGATTACGAAAACCCGGCAAAAATACGTTATGATTTGCTGAATTAGTGGTTGCATATTGTGCCCTTGATAGGGATTCGATCGCAGGTACCCAAGCATATTTTCCAACAACTAGGTTGCACTGTATATGAAGCTCGCTGTTTTTGGCAGCCCTATTGCCCATAGCCGCTCGCCACAGATTCATCAGGCGTTTGCAGCACAACATGGCCGGCAAATTGAGTACACTCGTATTCTAGCCGAGCCGGAAAGTTTTCCAGCGATCTTTGCGCGATTTCAGGTAGCCGGTGGCGCAGGCGCAAACGTAACGGTGCCGCTAAAAGAGCTTGCATTGCAGTTATGTGATCAGCTTAGCTTGCGCGCAGAGCAAGCCGGCGCAGTAAATACCTTAATTAAGCAAGGTGAGTTGTGGTTGGGGCATAATACCGATGGCGATGGTTTAGTGGCAGACCTCCTGCGCCATGGCCTTAGCTTGCAAAATGCGCGGGTGCTTCTGGTGGGAGCGGGTGGCGCCATTCGTGGTGTGTTAGGGCCTTTTGTAGATGCGGGTTGCCAGCATATCCACATTGTTAACCGAACCGCCCGTAAGGCCGATACCTTGGCACGAGAATGGCAAACGCGGTTAACGGCTGCTGCCGGCGCCACCGGATCAGCGGTAACTTCTAAGCTGGCGCCGCCGAGAATTACCAGTGGTGGCTTGCCAACAGCTGCGGGTGAGTGGGATATGATTATTAATGGCACCTCTAGTGGGCTTAGTAACCAGCGGCCCGAGTTACCGGAAGGTGCCTTACAAGAGCATCCTTTTTGCTACGATATGGTGTATGGCAGCGAGTTACCGCCCTTTTTGCTTTGGGCACAAGCCCATAATTGTGCGATTGCTGATGGTTTAGGAATGTTAGTTGAGCAAGCGGCCCTTAGTTATTTTCAGTGGACCGGGGATGTACCAAATACGCAAGCGGTGCTAGATTCAATGCGAAGCGATTTAACGCGCGGCGAATAGCTGCGGTATAGGGAAGAGAGCGCCGTATGACAACACCACAATTGGCTATTCTTGGCATTTTACTAGTAACCTTGATTATGTTTATTTGGGGGCGCTGGCGCCATGACATAATTGCTCTAGGCGCACTGCTTGCTTGTGTGGTATTTGGTTTGGTGCCAGGCCCCGAAGCGTTCTATGGATTTGGCCATCCTGCGGTGATAACCGTTGCTTGTGTATTAGTGCTAAGTGCAACGTTGCAACTTACCGGCGCGATTGATGTGGTGGCGCATAAACTTACGCCCACTTCCGGTGGTGCAATCACCACGATTGCGGCGCTCACCGGGCTTGCAGCTGTGCTCTCAGCGTTTATGAACAATGTAGGTGCTCTTGCGCTACTCATGCCGATTGCGATTCAACTGGCCGCAAAAAATGGTATGCCAGCAGGAAGGGTGCTGATGCCGGTGGCATTTGGTTCAATTTTAGGAGGCATGACCACGCTAATAGGTACTCCGCCGAATCTTATTGTTTCTGGCTATCGGGCAGAATCGTTAGGCACTGGCTATCAGATGTTTGATTTTGCCCCCGTGGGTATATTGGTGGCCTTAGCGGGTGTGGCGATTATCGCGATTGGTGGTTGGCGGTTAGTACCAAAACGTGAACGAACCGATGCGGAAGGTTTTGATACAGGTAAATATCTTACGGAAGTACGTGTTACCGAAGATGGCAAAGCGAATGGCATGTTAATTCGCGAGCTAGATGAAAAACTGCAAGATTCAGAAGGTGAAATTATTGGCATGGTGCGCGATAAAGTGAAGGTAGTGCACCCCTACGGTTACCAGCGCTTGAGCAAAGGTGATTTACTGATCATTAAAGCCGAGCCAGAAACCTTGAGCCAAGCGATTAGCGTGCTCGGTTTACGTTTGGTTGATAATGTAAAACCGCCAAAGCCCGATGAGCACAAAGGCGAAGATGATATTGCGGAAATCCATCAGGTTGATGAAGAATTCGAAGAACGTCCGCAATGGGTGGATAGAAAAGTAACTGCCTATGGCAAATATACTCTGCGTGGCGGTTTAACCAGCCGCGCCGATGCGGATTCGGTGGCTCGAGCTTCCGATGATAGCGAAGTAGTATTAGTTGAAATGGTGGTGATGCCGGATTCCGCCTTAATTGGTAATACCGCTGCGGAACTGCGCTTGCGCAGCCGGTTAGGGCTAAATTTATTGGCCATGTCGTTCAAGGGTAATCAGCGCGTTA
>NZ_JBLRWZ010000016.1:0-56939 GCF_047920995.1 Aliidiomarina sp. | reverse complement strand
GCTTGTAATGCATCAATGGTATCGTTCAGTTTGCTCTTCTCAAGCAATGCTTGGCGAGCCAAATCTTCGCGATCTTTGCTCAATGCGAGTTCCGCTCGCTGCTCCCACTCAATCACTTCATTTTCTAGGCGAGTAAGCTGGCGAATCAGTTCCTTTTTCTCGGAAAGCGTTTTCGCCGACACCGAGCGCACTTCAACCAAAGTATCTTCCATTTCTTGAATAATCAGGCGCACCATTTTTTGCGGATCTTCTGCCTTATCAAGTAATGCATTCAAGTTTGCATTTATAATGTCAGTGAAACGAGAAAAAATACCCATAACAATTACCTCATTAAGTAATGTACTTATTAATTATCCAACCACTTAAAGTACATACAAATAGCGTGCCAACTTTCCAAAATAAAGCAAACACATGAATTTAATGGCTTTTTTAATTTTAATTACGATACAATCAATACGTGCAATGTTAAAGTTAAATAATTACACTAATAAATAGTGAAATTAGCCAACATCATTAGGGAAAAGCGACCATGTCACGGTTTCGCGATACTGATAATCTTATCGGCCAATCCAATAACTTTGTTGAAGTGCTCGAGCATGTTTCGCGCGCAGCATCACTAGATAAGCCGGTTCTTATTATAGGAGAGCGCGGTACAGGGAAAGAGTTGATTGCCGCTCGCCTGCATTATCTCTCTACCCGTTGGCAGCAGCCCTATATCCAAATGAATTGTGCGGCGCTGAACGAAAATCTCTTAGAAAGTGAACTTTTTGGCCATGAATCAGGTGCCTTTACCGGCGCCAGCAAGAAACATGAGGGCCGTTTTGAGCGCGCTCACACCGGCACCCTATTTCTTGATGAACTTGCCAACACCTCGTCTTTGGTGCAAGAAAAACTATTGCGTGTTATCGAGTATGGTGAATTTGAGCGGGTTGGTGGTAATAAACCCGTACGTGTAGATGTTCGTTTGATTGCAGCTACCAACGAGGATTTACCCAGCCTTGTGGCCAACAACAAGTTTCGCGCCGATTTGCTCGATCGATTGGCGTTTGATGTGATTACTTTGCCACCCTTACGTGAGCGCCAAGAAGATATTTTGATTCTCGCCGAGCACTTCGCCATTCAAATGGCCCGCGAACTCGAGCTCGAGTGCTTCCCCGGCTTCACCAAACAAGCCATGGAGCAACTTAGCACCTATGCTTGGCCAGGTAACGTGCGGGAATTAAAGAATGTGGTAGAGCGCAGCTTATACCGCTCCAACGCCATAGCAGAACCTCTTGATAGCATTATTTTTAACCCCTTTGCCAGCCCCTGGCGGCCAGTGGCAAAAACTAATGGTTACCAGCATGCTACAGAAGAGCCACGAGCAAGTGCGCCTGAAACAAGTGCGCCAATCGAGCATCTCGAAACGGTTATACCGGCTAATGGCAATAGTTTTCCTTTACCAAGCCAAGATGAACCATTCGATTTCAAAGAGCTTTCTCAAGATTTCGAAATACAAATACTGAGTAATGCGTTAAGCCATTGTCAGTATAATCAGAAAAAAACTGCAGAGTTATTGGGTCTTAGCTACCATCAGTTAAGAGGGTATTTAAAAAAGTATCAATTGTTGGAAGGCGCACGTGATGAATAAAACTTGCAGCCCTACACTGCATAGCCTAGTTTCTGGTGTACAAATATCAGCCGTTTTAGCCAGCGCGCTGTATTTTTTGGTGGCCTGCAGCCCTGCGCGTGAATCCATTCCGGAAACCTCTACAGATATTGATGGCTTAATGTATTGCGCCGAAGGCAATCCAGAAACTTTTAATCCACAACTAGTTACTTCTGGCACCACATTAGATATCACCGCAGCACAACTTTATGACCGCTTAATTGAATACAATGCCGAAGCGCAGGATTTTGAACCCTCATTAGCCACTGAGTGGCATGTTGCTAACGATGGTTTAAGCTATCGTTTTCAGTTACGTAACGATGTTGAGTTTCACACAACCGCTTGGTTTACCCCCAGCAGAACACTAAATGCCCACGATGTTGCCTTCACGTTTCAGCGTTGGTTAAACCCAGAACATCCATTTCATGCAGTTTCCAATCGCGGTTTTCCATTTTTCTATGCCGCTGGTTTAAGTGATTTAATTGAATCAGTAACTGCAATTAGTAGCCATGAGGTTGAAATCCGGCTAAGCCAACAAGATAGTTCATTCCTTGCCAATTTAGCCTCCGATTTTGCCATCATTCTATCGGCAGAGTATGGCGAACAACTACTCGCAGCAGGCTCGCCAGAGCTTATTGATTATCAGCCTATTGGCACTGGTCCATTTCAATTTGCCGAGTTCCGCAAAGATGTTTTGGTGCGCTATTACCGCCATCCGCAATATTGGCGCACACTCGCAGCCTCAAGCCAAATTGTATTTCGTATTACGCAAAGCGATCACAAGCGCATGCTGATGCTACTTACTCAAGATTGTGATATTTCGCCTTTTCCACCGGCACGTGATGTAGCTTGGTTACGGCAGCAACCGCAAATAGACCTGCAAGACACTATTAGCCCTAATACTGGATTTTGGGCCTTTAATACCGATCGTCCGCCTTTTGATGACCCTTTGGTGCGCCAAGCATTAGCTCATGGAGTTAACCGTAACGCTATTGTTAGTACGGTTTACTTTGATCATGCAGTTCGTGCCGATTCTATTTTGCCCAACACATCATGGGCTCATCACGGTACCCCCAGCGCATACCGTTATGATCCAGAACTAGCCCGGGAACTGCTGCAAGAAGCTGGATTTCCCAATGGCTTTACGATGCAAATCTGGGCCCTGCCCGTGCAACGCGCATACAATCCTAACGCACGCTTAATGGCAGAACGAATTCAAGCGGATTTAGCGCACATTGGCGTGCAAGCAAACATTGTTTCTTATGAATGGAGCACCTTTCGCCGGCGCTTAGTTGCTGGTGAGCACGATAGTGTATTAATTGGCTGGTCTGCCGACCATGCCGATCCAGATAATTTTTTCCGGCCGTTATTAAGTTGTGCGGCTAAAGCTTCGGGAAATAATCGCGCCCAATGGTGCGATCCGTTATTTGATGAACTGCTCAGTGCTGCAATTGCGAGTAACGATCCAAAAGTACGAAAAATCTATTATGAACAAGCGCAACAACATCTAGCACAAGAAGTTCCATTAGTACCCATTGCCCACTCTATTCGTTTTCAGGCAGCGCGGTCGAACATTCAAGGGTTGCTACTAGAGCCTTATGGCGGCATTCAATTACGCAACGCGAAGCGCGTGCATAATGCGCCCGCTGAACAGCAAAACGAGGAGGAATAACTATGCCACGTTATATTGCTCGCCAACTCGCTTTGCTGCTAATTACTTTGCTACTGCTCACGATTTTCGCATTTTGCTTAAGTTACTGGTTTCCCGGCGATCCGGTAACCAATAGTGCCGGAATATTTTTAGACGACCCACGTTATCAAGAAATTGCTAAAGCACGGGGCTTTGAGAGTAATGCGTTGGTGCAATATTGGCATTATCTGCAACATCTATTTCGCGGTGATTGGGGAGTATCTTTGCTTGATGCCGATCCCGTTTTTAAGCAACTACAACTGCGCTTTGGCGCTACCTTAGAAATCGCCATACTCGCCATGCTGATCGCTTTTGTTCCCGGCTTATCGTTAGGTGTAATCGCTGCATTAAATTTTCGCAAAGCCGCTGATAATATTATTCTCGGGCTCAGCCTTTCCGGCTATTCGATTCCGGTGTTTTGGTTTGCGCAAATCGCCATCTTGGTTGTTTCCGTACACTGGGGAGCCTTGCCTATCGCGGGCCAAATCAACCCCTTGTATGCGATTCAACCGATTACCGGTTCAATACTTATTGATATCGCTCTCAGCCAGCCCGAACAGGCAGGCGCGGCGTTTCGCAGTGCGCTACGGCATATTACCCTACCTGTATTGGTGCTCGCGATTATGCCCACTGTGCTTCTCACCCGCTTAATGCGCAACAGTATGCTCGATGTATTGGATAAGAATTACATTATTTCTGGCTATGCAAAGGGCCTCTCAACCCCACGGGTTATTTGGCAGCATGCGATTCCAAACGCCATGCAGAATGTAGTTCGAGAACTTGGTAGCTTACTCAGCCTGCTAATTACTAACACCATGATTATAGAAGTGATATTCTCTTGGCCTGGGCTCGGCAATTGGCTTATTCGCAGTATTTATGAGCGGGATTTCCCGGTAATTCAAGGTGGGCTTCTGCTTATCGCCGCACTAATACTCAGTGTGCATGTACTGCTTAATCTATTTCACGCCTGGCGTTATCCGCAAGTAAGGAAGGATCTCTATGCCGCGGCCTAACCTATATTATGAAGAACGCACCCCATCGCCTTTAGAGCGGGTATGGTTGGAGTTTCGCCGTAATCCTCTCGCGATGGGCGGGCTATATATCCTGATTGGCATCGTATTTATTAGTATTTTCGGCCCATGGCTAACGCCCTATGGCCCGAACCAACAAATAGCCGATGCCATATCACTGCCCCCTGCTTGGTCTGAAAACGGCGATATTCGTTTTCTTCTTGGCACCGATGAACTTGGCCGAGATATGGTAACCCGTATTATTTACGGCGCACGGTACACCTTTGCTTACCCGTTCCTAGTTGTTCTGGCGTCGGCCTCAATTGGTATGCTACTTGGCGGTATTGCCGCCATGACCGCGGGCGTGAAAAGCTCTACTTTAAAGCATTTGCTCGATGTAATTATGTCTATTCCATCACTTTTACTGGCCCTTATTATTATTGCCATTACCGGGCCCGGATTAGAAAACGCGCTTCTTGCGATTGGGCTAGTGCTCATTCCACAATTCTTACACGTTACCCGCAACGCAATTTATGATGAACAACGCAAACCCTACGTAACTGCAAGTAAATTGAATGGTGTGAACGATTTTTACTTACTTACCATGGTGTTTTTTCCCAATATCGTAAAAGTATTGGTGGTGCAGTTAACAATCGGCTTATCGATTGCCATTTTGGATATCGCCGCACTTGGATTTTTGCGTTTAGGTGCGCAATCACCCACACCAGAATGGGGCTCTATGCTAGCGCAAAGCCTGGAGGTGGCATACGTTAGCCCTTGGGTAATGGCTCTTCCCGGCATTGCTCTTTTTCTAGTTCTCGTAAGTGTAAATTTGGTTGGTGATACACTCCGCATTGCCATTCAAAAACAGTTGGAGCGTTAAGATTATGCTACTTGATATTCGTAACTTAACGATTTCCACCGAAACAGCGAACGGCAAAGTAAGTGTGCTAGATAAAGTAAACCTACAAATTAGTGAGGGAGAGATCCACACGCTAGTGGGTGAATCTGGGTCTGGAAAAAGTTTAATTGCTCGGGCCATTATGGGTTTTTTAAGCAACCGCTGGCATGTGCAAGCCGATCGATTATGGTTCGAAGATACTGATTTACTAAATTTAACACCTAAACAGCGGCGCGAGATTATTGGTGTGGATATTGCCATGATATTCCAAGATGCGAAAAGCTATCTTGATCCGAATCTCACTATTGGCGAACAGTTAAAACAAGCCGTATTAGACCAAGATTTAAGTGGTTCTTTTTGGCAACGCCGTAAAGAACGCCAACAAAAAGTAGAGTCGTTACTGCATCGCGTTGGTATTAAAGAGCATGATGCGATCCTCAATAGTTATTCCTACGAGCTTTCCGAGGGCGCGGCGCAAAAGATTATGATCGCAAGCGCCATTGCGCATCGACCAAAATTATTAATCGCCGATGAGCCCACTAGCACCATGGAGCCAGCAACGCGGCAGCAAATTTATCGGCTACTAGCCCAGTTTCATGCACGCTACGGAATGTCTATTCTGATGATCAGCCAAGATCTTGGCGCGATTATGCAACAAACTGAACGTTTAACCATGATTTACAGCGGCCAAGTGATGGAGAATGGCAGTGCCGAACAATTATTACACGCACCGCAGCACCCCTATACAGAAGCATTGTTAGATACCTCGTTGTATCGGCACGCGAAAATGCAGCCTCGTAACCATTTACCAACTCTCGCCGGCGCTGAGCCCACTTTACAACACCTCCCTGTAGGTTGCCGCTTAGGCCCTCGTTGCAGTTATGCTCGGCCTGCATGCGTAAAAACGCCAGCCTTGCAAAAGTATCGCGGCACTCAATATGCCTGCCACTTCCCGTTGCGTATTGAGGAAGATGAATCATGAGCATTCTTTTGGAAGTAAAGAACCTAGCAAAAAGCTACCCACAGCGTGTTGGATTCTTTAGAACTCGGTTGTTTCACGCGTTAAACCCTACCAGCTTCACCTTGGAGAAAGCGCGTACCTTAGCAATCATGGGCGCCAACGGTTCTGGTAAATCGACCCTTGCCGCGCTTATCAGTGGCGCAGCAACACCTTCATCGGGCGAGATCTTTTTCGCCGGTGAACGCCTAATTACTGGTGATTACCAACAACGCGCAAAACATATCCGCATGGTTTTTCAAGATGCGGGTGCATCCCTTAATCCGCATTTAACCATCGGTAAACAGCTCGAAGAGCCACTGCTGTTTAACACGAGTTTAAATAGCAACCAACGCCGCGAGCGCATTATTGCCACGCTCCAGCAAGTTGGCTTGCTGGGTGAGCATATGGTGTTTTACCCGCAAATGATGTCTACCGGACAAAAGCAGCGCGCTAGTATCGCCCGCGCTATTATTCTTAAGCCCGATATACTAGTTGCGGATGAAGCCCTTGCAACCCTTGATTCCTCGGTGCGCGCACAGATTATAAACCTGCTGCTAGATTTACAAAGTAAACTAGGAATCGCCTACATCTTTATATCGCAAAGCCCAGAAATCGTGAAACATATGGCAGATGAGGTACTAATTATGCAGGATGGTGATGTAATTGAACGCGGAACAGTAGCAGATGTATTTAGCAATCCTCAGCAAGATTATACCCAGAAGCTACTGCGCTCGGAACTTAGTAACAACCCTACGGGAAGCAAGGTAGATATCGCTTCCCTTGAGAAATAGTAAACATTTTGTTAGCGTATTATTCCATTCGTATTGCACTGTTGTAACTCGGTTATGTATGTGAGTACGAGGTTACGCGAAAATGGTGTGCACGTAATCTGTACTAAAAGTTTGCCCGTGAATAATTATACCAACAACACAGCACGTAAATTTTAAACAGGAGCCTTATTGTGGAAACAGGAACGCTAATATCGTTAGCGCTGTATTTTATTGCCATGCTTGCCATCGGGGTATATGGCTACTTCAAATCAACCAGTGATTTATCGGATTACATGCTCGGCGGACGCCGCTTAGGGCCAGGTGTTACTGCGCTCTCCGCGGGCGCATCAGATATGAGCGGCTGGATGTTGATGGGCTTGCCCGGGGCATTCTACGTAGCCGGGTTTTCCGAGGTATGGTTGGCAATTGGTTTGGTAATCGGTGCCTATGTTAATTATCGTGTAGTGGCCCCACGCTTGCGGGTGTACACCTACATGGCCAAAGATTCTATTACGATTCCGGATTTCTTTGAGAACCGCTTCGCAGATAACTCCCGCGTACTGCGCTTGGTATCTGCCATCGTAATTATCATTTTCTTCACCTTGTACACCTCATCAGGCTTAGTGGCTGGCGGTACATTGTTCGAAAACGCATTCGGTATGGATTACCATTGGGGATTATTATTAACCGCAAGTGTGGTAGTGGCCTACACTCTCATTGGCGGCTTCCTTGCTGTAAGCATGACCGATTTTGTGCAGGGCTGTATCATGTTTGTTGCTTTGGTAATGGTGCCAGTGGCTGCATTTATGGTGCTAGGTGGCGTAGGTGAAGTAACCACGCAAGTAAGTGCTCTGAGCCCAGCTATGCTGAATCCATTTTATGGCGCCACCTTCCTTGGTGTGGTTTCGTTAATGGCGTGGGGATTAGGCTACTTCGGCCAGCCTCACATTATCGTTCGCTTTATGGCGATTCGCTCAGTTCGCGATTTCAAAGTAGCACGGCGCATCGGTATGACCTGGATGATCGTCGCTATCATTGGTGCAATGCTTACCGGTATCGCTGGTGCTGCATATGTACAAATGGAAGGTGCATCGCTGGTAGGTAACGTGTACATGAATAACGATGGCTCTCTTGCCAACGCAGAAACTATTTTCATAGTACTCTCGCAAATCCTCTTCCATCCACTCGTGGGCGGCTTCTTACTCGCTGCGATTCTTGCTGCGATTATGAGCACCATTTCTTCGCAGTTGTTAGTAACCTCTAGTGCGTTAACCCAAGATTTCTACAAGAGTTTTCTGCAGAAAGACGCCAGCGATAAAGTTCAAGTTACTGTTGGCCGCCTCTCAGTATTGCTCGTTGCCATCGTTGCGATTGGCTTAAGTTGGGTACCGCGCGATACAATTCTGGGCTTAGTTGGAAACGCCTGGGCAGGGTTTGGCTCGGCATTTGGCCCACTGATCATTCTTAGCCTGTACTGGAAGAAAATGAACCGTTGGGGAGCGCTTGCAGGTATGCTCGTGGGTTCAATAACCGTACTATTCTGGATTTATGTACCTATAGCTGGGGCGCCATTAACTACTCATTTATATGAAATGGTTCCAGGTGTATTGCTTGCAACATTAGCCATTGTAGTGGTTTCGCGGCTTACTCAAGACCCACACAGTGATGTGCAAGGGCAATTTGACGACATGCAAACTGAAATGGTTCGCAACGCCGAATAATAAAATAATAATACGCCCATAAAGCAAAGGCACCAACTTATGAAGTTGGTGCCTTTTTTAATGTTAGGCCACTGCAAAGTTCGATTCTGGCCCTATTCATTTTACTGTGGCCCACCGTTGCGGCGCTTTTTCATAATACGCAACTCATCTAAAATTACATCTTTCATACGCATCGTTGTTTCATAACCCAAATCAATCGCATGTGAACCACGATCAAATTCCAATAAACCGATATCACCAAGTTTAGGTTGCACCAAAATATCAGGAGGATCACCCGCCATCCGTGCTTTAGTAATCCTTTCTTGCATAATATCGATAGAGCCGGCCATTACTCCCAACATACTCGGAGATTTTGGTGTGCGAACAAATTTTGTACGCATCTGGTCCATGTAGTTTTGGCTACGGGCTAAAAAGTTCTGAAATAAACCTTGTTCTTCATCATCCTCGTCAAGATATCGCTTCGCTGCGCTAGCGGCACCCTCATCCTCTGCTTCTGGAGACAAATTGTGGGCAGGTTCATCTGGATCAACGTGCACCTGAGAGTTTAAATGCACCGCAATCACAAAATCGGCTTCCAGAGCGCGTGCTAGGGATACCGGCACCGGATTCACTAACGCACCATCTACTAACCAACGTCCGTGTAATGATTTCGGTGAAAGCACTCCAGGCATCGCACAACTTGCGCGCGCAACATCGAATAAATCACCATCGCGTAACCAAATCTCCTTGCCGGTATACAAATCAGTAGCAACAGCAGCGTATCGGCGCTTTAAATTCTCCACCCGCATTTTACCAAAACGCTCACGGGCATGGTTGAAAACGCGCTCCCCCGCAACCATTCCTCCGCTTGAAAAACCGATGTCTAGGAGGTTGAATACTGCCCAACGATCCATACCTCGTACCCATTCTTCTAGCTCGTCAAGCTTACCTGCAGCATAAGCACCACCAATTAATGAACCAATGGATGTTCCAGCAATAACATTAATCTTGATGCCCATATCCTCAAGTGCTTTAAGCACGCCTATATGCGCCCAGCCCCGCGCTGCTCCAGAGCCTAATGCAACACCAACTACTAAATCATTCATCTATCGTTATCCTCGATATACGCTAACCTTGCTGGGCAACCCACTGGTGAATCTGCGTTTCTAACACTGAAAGCGGCAAGGAACCATGCCGCAACACTTGGCGATGAAACTCTCTCACATCAAAATTATCGCCCAGTTCGTACTCTGCGTAATTACGCAACTCACGAATCTTTAACTGGCCAATTTTGTAAGCTAAAGCTTGGCCCGGCAACGCCATAAAACGCTCCGCCTCGGAAACTGCGCGAGCTTCTGCTACGGGCGCATTGGCGTACATGTAATCAAGCACTTGCTGGCGGCTCCAGCCCTTGGCATGAATCCCTGTATCCACTACTAAACGAATAGCGCGCCACAACTCAGCAATATTCGCACCGTACCTATCATATGGGCCATACACACCAAGTTCATCACCAAGTGATTCCGCATATAATCCCCAACCTTCAATGAATGCCGTTTCGCCGCCAAACTTGCGAAACGGCGGCAGTGAATCCATTTCTCGCTGCAATGCTAGTTGGTAATGATGCCCTGGTACCGCTTCATGTAGGGTTAAAGCGGCTTTCGCCCAGGTAGGTCGGGCTGCCAGATTATAGGTGTTGAGGTAAAATATCCCGGGTCTTGAGCCGTCTTCAGATGGCACAGAATAGCTTCCCGAACTGGCGCTACGTTCTCTAAACTCTTCCACTGCACGAATTTCATAATCAGCTTTCGGTAACATCTCTGGGAAAAATAACAGCTCGCTTGTTTCTTCTACCGCACGAGCGAAGGCGCGATAATCCTGCAACATTTCCTCGCGGCTAGCATAATGAAATTGCTCATCATCACGAGTGAACGCGAAAAATTCATCCAAAGTGCCAGTAAAACCAACCTCGTGCATCACCGTTCTAATGTTATCTTGAATACGCGCTACTTCCCGTTCGCCAATAGCATGGATTTCTGCCGCTGTTAAATCCGTAGTAGTGCGCCAGCGTACGTTATAGGCATACCATTCTTGGCCCCCAGGAAGTGCGCCAATACCATAACTATCTACGCGAGCCGCTGGCATGTATTCATCACGTACAAAATCATACAGGGCTTGATAGGCGGGTAATACAGTTTCGGTGATCAAGTTTGCGTATAATTCACTGAAGTACAGTACCTCTTGCTCACTAAATGCTTCCGGCATGGTATGAATCGGCTGATAGAATAAGCTATCGGTTAAATCATCTACCAAATGCGCGGCTATTTGATCTAGTGCTCGCTCCATAAGTACCCGTGGCTGCACCACTTCTTGCGCCATGCCCTCTTCCATATTCCGAATCACACCATCAATCACGTTTGGTATCGCTCGCATACGCTCAGCCCACATACTGTAATCTTGGGCGGTTTGAAATGGTTGCGCAGAGGTACCAGACCCTAAAATAGCGAGTTGATTAGCAATATTGTAAAACTGATTGAGCGGCATTAAGTGAGCAGGATGCTCTAATGCCATGAGCGCCATTTCCCGATCGCGAACAAAAATCTGATAGCTCAATTGCGCATCTTCCGGCAAGTATGCAAATGCGAATCGTTGCACGCTAGCGAGGTATTCCTCTTCAAGCATTCGCACCCGTTCACGGTGTTCGCTACTAAGAGTATCCGGGAGCAGGTTATTGTATTTGTGCTCGCCTAGATATGTAGCACCTAGGGGCTCAAGTTCTAAATTTGCCTGAAAGTATTCATCATAAATTGTATTTAACTGTTCAACCCACTGTGCAACCTGGCGTTCACTCGGTTGCGTGGATTGCGGAGTGCACGCCGCAACAAACAAAATCGAGAGCATACCGATAAGCATGGCTTGAAACCCACCTAGGGAAGAACTGCAAACACTTTTCATGGTTATTTCACCTAACGTAAAAATAATAAATTGATAACTACAAAGAATGGCATAAACAGCAGCTCGCATCTAGCACTTAGCATATTGTACAGAAATAAAAAAACCGCCCTACAGCAACTAAGCTATAAAAGCGGTTTTCAAGCGAAATACTCTGTTTAAAACGTAAGGTTACTCTTCAATTTCTGCCGGAGTTGTAAGCGCTGGATCATCTTCAGCTGGCACCGGTTTAAGTAACAACATATCACGGAGGATTTTTTCAATTTCTGCAGAGATATTTTTATTTTCACGCAAATAACTCATTGAATTTGCTTTACCTTGGCCAATCTTATCGCCTTTATAGCTGTACCACGCACCAGCTTTCTCAACAATTTTATGTTTTACACCAAGATCTATCAGCTCACCCTCTTTCGAAATGCCACTACCATACATAATCTGGAAGTCTGCTTGCTTGAATGGTGGTGCAACCTTGTTCTTCACCACTTTCACACGGGTTTCATTACCAACAATCTCATCACCCTCTTTAAGCGCGCCAGTGCGGCGAATGTCTAAACGAACCGAGGCGTAGAACTTCAGTGCATTACCACCAGTAGTGGTTTCAGGGTTACCGAACATTACCCCAATCTTCATTCGAATTTGGTTAATGAAAATACACATGGTATTTGATTTTTTAATATTCGCTGTAAGCTTACGTAATGCTTGTGACATTAAGCGTGCTTGTAAGCCCATATGAGAATCACCCATCTCGCCTTCAATTTCCGCTTTTGGAGTAAGTGCTGCAACGGAATCGACAACAATTACATCTACTGCTGCTGAGCGAACTAACATATCGCAAATTTCTAGCGCTTGTTCACCGGTATCAGGCTGAGAAACTAATAGATCGTTAATATTAACGCCAAGTTTTTCTGCATAAATAGGGTCTAGTGCATGTTCCGCATCAACGAAGGCACAGGTTTTACCCATGCGTTGCGCTTCAGCAATAACCTGTAACGTTAATGTTGTTTTACCACTTGATTCTGGGCCATATACTTCAATTACCCGACCACAAGGTAAACCACCAATGCCAAGTGCGATATCAAGGCTTAACGAGCCTGTTGAAATGGCTTCAATATCCATTGCCCGGTTATCGCCTAACCGCATAATTGCGCCTTTACCAAATTGACGCTCGATTTGCCCTAGGGCTGCGGTTAACGCTTTTTGCTTGTTTTCATTAACACTCATGCTTAGCTCCAAATTCTTTGCAGTTGATAATCAGTAGTATACTGTGGATACATACAGTATCAAGTGACTTTGGCAATTTCTTACAAAAAAAACCGATTTATTTTATAAAGTTCTTATAAATCATTAAGTTGATTAACTAGTAAAGTGAGTGCATGAGCAATGGTTTGCTGCCGTACTTGATAACGATCACCGCTAAAGTACTGGATATCGGTCCATGTGTTATTCGCAGTAGCAATACCGAAACACACCATGCCAACTGGTTTCTCGCTCGAGCCACCGGTAGGCCCTGCGATACCTGTAGTACTCACGGCAATATCGGTGCCAAGTGCGTACATCGCACCTGCAGCCATTGCTGCTGCGCATTCGGCTGATACCGCACCATAGCTAGTGATAACGCTCTCGGGCACTTGTAGCAGTTGTTGTTTTACTTGGTTGCTATAGCTCACAATTCCGCCTGCAAACCATACCGAGCTTCCTGATAAATCGGTGCAAGCACTAGCAATGCCACCACCACTGCACGATTCTGCAGTAGCTAAACGAAACTGTTTTGTAGTTAATAGCGAGGCCAATTTTTGTACTAAGCTCTCGATTGCCGAGCCGTGTACTGCGTTTGCTTCCATAAATCACTCCCTACTTACGCACTCATGTCATTTAAGAATATCTAAGGTTCATAATGATTGCTAATTTATACTTGGCATTTGTAGCTGAAAACTGGATCATGTAGTAACAACATGGCGAAATTGCCATAGCTAATAAAATTATAACGAAAAACAAGGGCACTGTGTTTTCGCAGACTGCCGCTAAGAATACCGAAAAGGACGCCAAAACGAATGCCACAACCAACACCTCAACACACGCCAATGATGCAACAGTATTTGGCGCTCAAAGCTGAGCATCCAAACATTCTGTTGTTTTATCGCATGGGTGATTTTTATGAGTTGTTTTATGATGATGCACAACGCGCGGCAGATCTTCTCGATATAACCCTAACTCAGCGCGGCAGCTCTGGCGGTAATCCTATCCCTATGGCCGGCGTACCTTATCATGCAGTAGAGGGCTACCTTGCACGATTAATCAAACTTGGCGAATCTGTTGCCATTTGCGAGCAAGTTGGCGATCCAGCTACCAGTAAAGGGCCCGTAGATCGCAAAGTAGTGCGTATTGTAACTCCTGGCACCGTGAGCGATGAAGCGTTACTAGAGCCCGCCCGCGAAAACTTACTAGTGGCTATTTGCCAGCATGCCGATGAACGCTGGGGCTTAGCAGGGGCAGACATCAGTAGTGGGCGATTCTTTGTAGCTGCACTTGCCAATACAGATGCATTACTAAGTGAGCTCGAACGATTACAGCCCGCAGAATTACTTTACCCCGAATCACTGCAACTACCAGCACCAGCAAAAACGATTAAAGGATTACGCCGACGACCGGAGTGGGAATTTAGTAGTGATAGTGCTGAGCAAAGTTTACTCCGCCAGTTTGCCACCCACGATTTATCCGGGTTTGGCCTTGATAAACAGCATCCTGGCATTGGCGCTGCAGGTTGTGTTTTACAGTACATTAAAGATACCCAACGCTCAGCCCTGCCCCATTTACAGAACATTCAGCAGGAATTTTCCCGAGATGCTATTCACTTGGATAGCGCTACGCGCCGTAATCTCGAATTAACCACCAATCTACAAGGCGGTGAAAACCATACCTTGGCGGCAGTACTTGATTACACTAAAACGGCGATGGGCAGCCGCCTATTGAAACGTTGGTTACATCGGCCATTGCGTGACACCAAACGGTTACAGAAGCGCTTAGATACCGTTGCGTTATTAAAAAATTCAGAAGCTTGGTCGGCACTACAATTATGTTTACGCGACATTGGCGATCTCGAGCGGATCCTTTCACGAGTAGCATTACAAACCGCTCGACCGCGTGATTTAACGCGCCTACGAGCAGCGTTAGCATTATTACCCAACATCAACCAACACCTTCGCGAGTTTAAATTAACCGCACACGTGCCGGAATTTAGTGAGTTTAGTGATTATCACCACCTGCTCTGCCAAAGCATAGACGACAACCCGCCGGTGTTGATTCGCGATGGTAATGTGATTCGATCAGGCTATAACGCCGACCTCGATGCATTTCGTGAGCTTAGCGCGGGTGGTACGGCACAATTAGAAGCTCTTGCTGAGCGCGAGCGGCAACGCACTGGCATTGCTAATTTAAAAATTGGCTATAACAAAGTACATGGCTTTTATATCGAGTTAAGCCGCCTTGCTGCGGATAAAGTGCCGCCAGAATACCAGCGCCGGCAAACTCTGAAGAACGCCGAACGCTACATTATCCCTGAATTGAAAACTTTTGAAGATCAGGTGTTACAGAGCCAAAGTAAAGCTTTAGCATTAGAAAAGCTGTTGTATCAAGCAATTCTGGATGAACTGCAGCAGCCTTTAGGGGAACTCCAAGCTTGCGCATATCAACTTGCCGAACTCGATGTGTTCTGCTGCTTCGCTGAACGCGCAATAACTTTAAATTACAGCCAGCCCCAGTTCACCAATGCAAACGAATTGTATATCGAAAACGGCCGCCATCCGGTAGTTGAAGCGTTTGCAGATACACCATTTATTGCCAATGCCGTGCAGTTTGATCAACAACGCCGATTACATATCATTACCGGACCGAACATGGGTGGTAAATCTACTTATATGCGGCAAACCGCGTTGATTACGTTAATGGCCCATACTGGCTGTTTCGTGCCCGCTCGTTCTGCACGTATTGGCCCGGTTGATCGGATTTTCACTCGTATTGGTGCCGCCGACGAATTAGCCTCAGGCCGTTCAACCTTTATGGTAGAAATGACCGAAACGGCAAATATTTTGCACAATGCTACCGCGCATTCGTTGGTGTTGATGGATGAAATTGGCCGGGGAACATCTACCTACGATGGTTTGTCGTTGGCTTGGGCCAGTGCAGAAGCATTAAGCCGCAGTGGTGCGATGTGCTTATTTGCCACCCATTACTTCGAATTAACTCAGCTTGCGGAGCAACTCGAAAATACCGTGAATATGCACGTAGATGCAGTTGAACACGGCGACACCATCGCCTTTTTGTATCATGTGAAAGAAGGCGCCGCGAGCCGCAGCTTTGGTATTCAAGTTGCGCGCCTTGCTGGGGTGCCGGAAACGGTATTATCGCGGGCTAAAGAGTGTTTGGCGAACTTAGAAAAGAATGATGGCGTTGCTGTGGCTAGCGCACCGGTAGCACAACAGGCCAGCTTAGCCCTTGAGCCGCTAGCTATTGAGCCAAGCCCTGCAGCGGCATCAGTTGATCCGCGCATTGCGCTATTAAATGAACTCAATCCAGATGAGCTAAGCCCCAAACAAGCGTTGGAGCTACTTTACCGGCTTAGTAAACAACACTAATCGTCTGAAAACACTGAATCGGTGCTTAAGCCTTCTTGCATCATTACTTCGCGCAAGCGCCGCAATGCTTCTACTTGAATTTGCCTTACTCGTTCGCGGGTAAGGCCGATTTCCTTGCCTACATCTTCCAGTGTTGCAGGTTCATAGCCTAGTAAGCCGAAACGGCGGGCTAACACCTCTTTTTGCTTTGCATTCAGCGCATCAAGCCAACCTAGCAAGCGCTCCCGCAAATCATCGTTTTGCAAGATACCCTCTGGGCCACCGGCAGTTTCATCGGCAATGATATCGAGTAAACCTTTTTCACCATCACCTGCTAATGGCGTATCTACCGAAGCAATGCGTTCATTTAAACGCAGCATTTTATGCACATCTTCTACGGGTAAATTCAGGCTGTGGGCAATATCTTCAGCGGTAGGTTCATGCTCTAACTTTTGCGCTAGCTCACGAGCCGCGCGCAAATAGATATTTAATTCTTTCACCACATGAATTGGTAAACGAATGGTGCGGGTTTGGTTCATAATGGCGCGCTCTATGGTTTGCCGAATCCACCACGTTGCGTAGGTAGAAAAACGAAAACCACGTTCTGGATCGAACTTCTCTACTGCGCGTATGAGGCCTAAATTACCTTCTTCAATTAAATCAAGAAGAGCAAGGCCACGATTGTTATAGCGGCGGGCAATTTTTACCACTAGGCGCAGATTACTTTCAATCATGCGCTGACGTGCCTTTACATCCCCTTTTAAGGCTTTACGCGAGAAAAAAACTTCCTCTTCAGCAGTTAGTAGAGGCGAAAAACCAATTTCATTTAAGTACATCTGGGTGGCATCAAGCTTACGTTGATACTTTACTTTCGAAGCCAGCGCTTCCTCAAGTTCAGCATCAATTTCTTCTCGATCTTTATCCGCCAATGTTGTTTCATCCCCTGAGAATTCTAGGTCCTCAGTGTCTTCAGCAACATTTTCAGTACTCATTGATTGCTCTTCTTTATCACGCATGCACCACACTCCCATATACTGCTTGCTAATTGCTCCATGCTAACGATTTCGCGGTAAATAATTTTCCGGGTTCACCGAGTTACCTCGAAATCGCAATTCAAACCTTAACCGCACATCATCTCTACCACTACTTCCCATAGTGGCGATTTGTTGACCCGCTTCAACCCATTGCTGTTCCTGTACTAGCAGATCATCGTTATGCCCATACGCGGTTATGAAATCATCATTATGTTTCAATATGATTAATCGACCATATCCTCGTAGCGCGCTACCTACGTAAACAACCCGCCCTGCAGCTGCGGCAACCACTGGGTCTCCCCGATTGCCATTAAACTCGATCCCTTTCCCACCTACTTCATGGTTTGAGAAGCGCCTAACCAACGTACCTCGATGCGGCCACTGCCAACGCACTTCATCATTTGCTATATGCCGCTGCGGTTCTGCTACTGGCCGCGAAACCACCCTTGGCGCTGGAGCAGGCGGTTGTTTTACTTCAGGTTTTACTGCTTCTGTAGTATTACCATACTCTCTAGATTGAGGGGACGCAACACCCTTTTGTATAACATTTGTATTATTTGTAATAGAGTTGTTATTGCGGTAATTTGCCATAGAGCCATTTTCGGCCTGTGGTGATAAGCGCAGCTTTTGGCCAACTAGAATGGTATAGGGTGCAGAAAGGTTGTTGATTTGCGCAATATCGCGCAAATCTTGATTGGCGCGAAAGGCAATGGTGTATAGCGTGTCGCCACGCTGAACTTCATATACATCACCACTAAGTGAGGCGCGTTCATAATCGTGAAACGTGGGGCCGCGGTAAACATTTTCTACCGGCGCAGGTTCATGTGGAGCGCTGCAGCCAACAATCCCTGCAGCCACTAACAGCACTCCAAACTTACGTAACCAACCTGCTACCATGTCCCCTCCTAGGTTCTTAGTGTTTTACGCTAAGTCCCCTTTCAGTAAAGGTACAAAACGCACCGCTCCCTCATTGCGTTTTTTGTACTCATCACCGTTTCTCTCAATTAGCAATAACTGTTGTTCTCTCTGGCCCACGGGAATAACTAACCGCCCCCCGTTAGCGCTTAATTGTTCCAGTAAATCATTGGGAATTTGCGCTGCCGCAGCGGTTACGATAATGGCATCGAATGGCGCTTTACTCGGCCAGCCTTGCCAACCATCACCATGGCGCATCGCAACATTATGCAGGTCCATTCGCTGTAACCGGCGCTTTGCTTGGTATTGTAAAGCACTTATCCGCTCCACAGAAAATACTTGCGGTACTAAATGCGCCAATACTGCAGTTTGATATCCAGAGCCTGTGCCTATTTCTAATACGGTTTGTGGAGAAGATTCCAGCAACCTACTGGTCATTCTGGCTACCATATAGGGCTGCGAAATCGTTTGGCCATTGCCAATCGGCAAGGCATTATTCTCATATGCTTGGTGTGCTAGCGATTCCGGCATAAATTCGTGTCTTGGCAATTGCTCCATTACCGCTAAAACTTTTTCATCGGTAATGCCTAAACTACGTAATCGCTGCACCAAACGGCGCGCCATCCCTTGGAAATTATTCACTCTCATTTCGGTATATCTAACCACTCTTGCACACGTTGTTGATCATCGTTAGCTGTCATATCAACAGTTAACGGTGTTATCGATACATAGCCGTCGCGTACCGCTGCAAAATCAGTACCTGGGCCATCATCTCGCTGCGGCCCAACTGGGCCATACCAGAATATTTCTCTACCCCAAGGATCACTACCACGCACCATATGTTCAGCACGATGACGCCGCCCTAGCCGGGTAAGCACAGTGCCTTTCAGCTCGCTATACGGTAAATAGGGTACATTTACATTCAATACGAAATCAGATTCTAACGGCTGCTTTTGTAGCTTCACAATCAAATCTGCTACAACTTGCGCAGCTGTTTCGTAATGATCATGGCCATGTTCACCCATTGAAACCGCGATTGCGGGCAAGCCCACAAAGCGCCCTTCCGTTGCCGCGGCTACAGTGCCCGAATAGATAACATCATCACCCATATTCGGCGCATCATTAATTCCCGAAACCACTAAATCAGGTGCATCGCCCAAAGGCGAGTTGGTGCCAATATGCACACAATCTGTTGGCGTGCCGTTCACCGAAAAGAAGCCATTTTCTAGCTGCTCAACCCGCAACGGGTTGTGTAACGTTAACGAGTTACTCGCACCAGAACAATTACGGTCAGGGGCGATAACCGTTACCTCAGCAAGCTTTGATAACGCTTTATACAATGCCGCTAATCCAGGCGCTCTTACGCCATCATCATTACTTAGCAAAATTCGCATGTGGTTCCTCGTTGCTGGTACGCTGATTATTTATTCTTGGCCATTCATACAGTGATTGATACCGCTGTTACCTTAGCTTCGGTGTTCAAACTGGGCACGTTCGCGGCTATTAAAATCGCCTAACTCGGCCAGTACAGTAGTGGCAAAACTACCCGTTGGTAATGTAAACGTAAGCTCTAACGAAGTTGCATCAAGTTGCTGCCAAGCAAAGTTTGCGGGCTGAATAAATAGTGGCCTGCGCTCTTGCTGTAACCGCGCTTTACGTAAACCATCTTGCAACTTTGGCCAGTTGCCTAATACGTTGCGCTCAAATTCTGCCGATTGCCCGGTTGCTAAACTCTCGCCATCGCCAAATAGTGGCCCACTCACTGCCACATCCCCTTCCGCCACGCGTTGCTCAAGCTCTGGGGTGATTTCCTCCGCAGTAAAAAAGGAGTGGCTACCGCTAAGAATAAATACATCGCCGGGTATCAGAGCAGCACCATGCTGCGCTATACGTGCACACAAATATTCATTGAATAACCAAGAGCGCGCCGAAGAAAGTAAAATGCCTCGTAAATCACGGTTTTTAATGCGCTTACCTGCAAACATATCAATTGCTTGCGGTAAATTCTGGCGATCAATACCAAACCGTTGCTCACCAAAATAATTAGCAACTGATTGCGCTACTAGGGCTAAACGCTCTTCTGCGAGCGCCATATCGCTGATATCACGCAATACAATATTAAAGTTATTGGCTTTATGCACTCCACGCCGCAGTTTTCGGTGGCTGCGCACGTGTTCAAGTAATGCCACTTGGCCGTCGGCAAAGCTTGTTTGCATACACTCTTGCCAATCGGGTTCGGCTAAGGCTGGTAACTCAACAGAGAACCATTGGCGGGTAATGCCAAAGCGGTCTTTCATTCCTGAAAAGCTAATGTTGCGCGCTGGAATATCTAAAAAACGAGCAATGTTTTTCGCCACTTGCGCCGTATTTACACCCGCTTTTTCTATATGCAACCAATGGTGTTGGCCCTTTTCTATTGGTTCTGGGGCAAAGCCTAATACTTCATGTACCACAAAATCAGCATGCACATTCTTAAATGTACCAGTAGGTACAGGGCCAGCTAACAAGCGCAGCCACTGGGTTTGCCAATCTGTATCATTCGTTTCTGTATCATTCGTTTCTGTATCATGAGTTGTGCCATTACTACTCTCACTACTATTCATTATGGGTACCATATTTAGCTTACTTGGGCGCAAGC
This sequence comes from Aliidiomarina sp., assembly GCF_047920995.1. Classification (NCBI taxonomy): domain Bacteria; kingdom Pseudomonadati; phylum Pseudomonadota; class Gammaproteobacteria; order Alteromonadales; family Idiomarinaceae; genus Aliidiomarina; species Aliidiomarina sp. The sequence goes on along the minus strand of NZ_JBLRWZ010000016.1, from coordinate 36,071 downwards.
AAAACCACCGCCATGCTGGCTATTCCCTCACTACGGCCGGTGAAACCAAGCCCTTCAGTGGTGGTTGCCTTCACATTCACGCGCGTTGGTTCTAACTGCAGGATCGCAGCAATTCGTTCTCGCATTGCTTCTCGGTGTGGATTAATTTTTGGTTTCTGGCAGATTACGGTAACGTCAAGGTTGGCAATGGTGTATTGCTGAGCAGTAACCGCCTGCCAAACCTTAGTTAATAAATCTGCGCTATTGGCGCCTTTAAAAGTTGGATCGTTATCTGGGAACCAAACGCCAATATCGCCTTCGCCGATGGCGCCTAGTAATGCATCACAAATGGCGTGTAATACAACATCACCATCGGAGTGGGCCAGCAGCCCTTGGTCACAAGGAATATCCGTACCGGCTAACCGCACTGGCCCGGCGCCACCAAATTTATGCACATCAAAGCCTTGGCCAATTCGCACTTATACTTACTCCTTACGGGTATTACGAACTAAGTTCTGTGAATCAGGTTCTGTAAATAAAATTCTGCTAACGGTAAATCTTCTGGATCAGTTACCTTCATTACCTGCCGGCTACTGGGCACCAGAATGGGCTGGCCACCATCGGCTTCGATAGCAGATGCTTCATCCGTGATGGGTAAGCCCTGTGCTATTGCATTCTGCAGCGCATGCTGTAAATCACCCAAGCGAAAAACCTGTGGTGTTTGCGCTAACCAAATCGTTTCTCTATCGAGCGTGCTGCGAATATGAGGTATCGCCCCTTGAGCATCCGCCTGCTTAATCGTATCCCGCGCTGGCAGCGCTAAGATCGCCCCGAGATGAGGATACTTGCTTGCGGTATCAAGTAACGTTGCGAGAAGCTCCAACGGTAAACAGGGACGTGCAGCATCATGCACTGCCACTAATATATGCTTATCATACGATTCAAGGGCTGTAGCAACGCCATTAAGTACCGATTCGGCCCGTGTGGCGCCACCCGCTACCCGAACTACTTGGGGGTGAGATGCATATTGGCTGTTAGCAAACCAGCCATCATCGGGCTGTAGCGCCACAAACACATGCTCAATTCGCGGTTCAACTAGCAGTGCCGCAATCGCATGATCTAGTATGCTAGCCCCAGCGCACTGCAAATATTGTTTCGGAATTGCAGAGCCCATTCGTTGGCCAATACCAGCTGCAGGAATTACTGCAATCATGCATCCGGTTCCTGTTCTTCAATACTAATCAAACGAAAGAATGTTTCTTCCGGCCGCACCAATCCTAATTCATTACGAGCACGCTCTTCTACTGCCTCTAGAGCGTTGCGCAGATCATCAATATCGGCGGCAATTAACTGATTGCGTTGCTCTAAGCTTTCGTTAGCTGCTTGTTGGCGGGCTACATCGCTTTGCAATTCACGAAAATCTTGCATGCCTTGTTGGCCAAACCAAATGCGATACTGTAATACCAGCACAAGGCCAATAATAATTACCGTAAGTAAGCGCATAAGATCCTCATCTTGGAGCCAAAGTTAGTTTAATCTACCACTGCCACTGCATGGTTAAAAGGGCAACTTGCGCACTTCAGTAAACTTCGGCCAAACCAATGTGCTGGTTAGTAGTAAGGTACGCAAACTTAGGCTCATTGGCTGCATGCGGCCAGAAGGCCCCCACCGGTGCCCACAGCAAGCGGCTTTAATGGTAGCTTTATCCGGTTTTAATAATTGCAGTTGCCTGTTCTCATCTTGCCCTACGCTATCCAGAGTAGTACCAGATACATCGAACCAACCCCATTGATTAAGGTGAATGCGGCCTTCCTGCATGCTGATCTCATCAATACTATCGAGGTAGATTTGCGTTATACCCTGGTGGCAATACAGAACTGGCATTACTAACGCTAAACATGCGTAGCGTTCTAACCAGCCGGCAAGTTTATTCTGCGCGCTTGTGGTAAGTGCTCGAGGTGGTTTCTGGGTTTGTTTTGCCAGCCAACAAGCGGCATGAATATCTAGGCTAAGTTCGTGCTCAAAGCCGCCGCGCTGTAATTCCCTGGCGGCAAAAAGTAAGGCATGTGCAGTTCGCTGCACATGCCCACTTAAACTTGCTAATCTGCGCCGCAACAACCGAATATCATTGGCATGGTTAACGCCCAACGAATCTACCTGGCTAAGTTCTTGCAGTTGTTGTGCATAGAGTGCATTGCACAATTCTGCAAACTCGCTGCTCTGCCCCGGCAGATTAAATATTTCGGTTTGTTCCGATGCGTTTGCCATACAGCAAATACAGCCTTACTGCGCCGCTTTGATTTCAGCGCGGCCGTTATAGGCTACGTCACCAAGGGCTGCTTCGATACGCAACAGCTGGTTGTATTTCGCCACTCGATCAGAACGGCACAAGCTACCGGTTTTAATTTGTCCCGCAGCCGTACCTACCGCTAAATCGGCAATTGTGGCATCTTCTGTTTCACCTGAACGATGGGAAATTACTGCGGTAAAGCCAGCTTCTTGCGCCATACGAATGGCAGCTAAAGTTTCAGTTAAGCTACCAATTTGATTAAATTTAATCAAAATTGAATTACCGATACCTTCACTAATACCCCGCTGCAAAATCTTAGTGTTAGTTACGAATAAATCATCACCTACTAACTGTACCTTGCTGCCGAGCTTGTCAGTAAGAATTTTCCAGCCTTCCCAATCGCTTTCATCTAAACCATCTTCGATCGAAACAATTGGATAACGCGCACTTAAATCAGCAAGGTAATCGGCAAACTCTGCAGCAGTAAAGCTCTTACCTTCACCACTTAAATGATATTTACCATCACGATAGAACTCGGAAGCTGCGCAATCCAAGGCTAATGTAACATCTTTACCAAGCTCATAGCCGGCGTTCGCCACGGCTTCAGAAATAACCGCTAAGGCTTCTTCATTTGAAGCTAAGTTAGGGGCAAAGCCACCTTCATCACCAACCGATGTGCTCAATCCGCGGGCTTTCAGCACTGCTTTCAAGGCATGAAAAATCTCTGCGCCAACACGAAGCCCTTCAGCAAAATTTTTCGCACCTACTGGCTGCACCATGAATTCTTGAATATCAACATTATTATCAGCATGTTCGCCGCCATTGAGGATATTCATCATTGGCAAAGGCATGCTGTACTTGCCGGAAGTGCCATTTAAATCAGCGATATGAGCGAACAACTCTACCCCTTTGCTGATTGCTGCCGCTTTTGCCACGGCAAGTGAAACCGCCAAAATTGCATTTGCGCCAAGCTTTTCTTTGTTTTCTGTGCCATCCAACTTCAGCATCGCATTATCGATAGCGGCTTGGTTTAAGGCATCCATTCCTTGCAAGGTTTCCGCAATCGCGCCATTAATGTTGGCTACTGCAGTTAATACACCTTTGCCCAAGTAACGACCCGCATCACCATCACGCAGCTCTAAGGCTTCTCGGCTGCCCGTTGAAGCGCCACTTGGAGCGGCTGCCCGGCCCATGCTGCCATCAGCTAACACCACATCTGCTTCAACCGTTGGGTTACCGCGCGAATCCATGATTTCGCGACCCATGATTTTTACAATCTTACTCATAAAAATAATCCTTCAATTCGTATGTAAAGCAACTAGCGATTGCGATGTTGATACTCTTGCGCCGCTGCAATAAAGCTCTCAAATAATCTATGGCCATCACGTGGTGTTGAAGTGAACTCAGGATGGAATTGAGCAGCCACAAACCATGGGTGATCTGGAAGCTCAATTACTTCCACCAAGCGCTTATCAGCCGACAAGCCACTAAAACGCATACCCACAGCTTCCAGCTGTTCACGGTAATTGTTATTCACTTCATAGCGATGGCGATGGCGCTCTTCAATGGTATCGCTGCCGTATATATCATGCGCTTTCGTACCCGGCAGTAAATGGCACTGCTGAGCACCTAAACGCATTGTGCCACCTAAATCGGAACCCGAATCGCGAATTTCCTGCTGGCCACTTTCATCCATCCATTCAGTGATTAAGCCAACCACTGGATGCGCCGTATGCTCATCAAACTCGGTGCTATTGGCACCGGCTAATCCTGCTACATTGCGAGCGAACTCAATGAGTGCGATTTGCATCCCTAAACAAATCCCCAAATAAGGAATATTGTTTTCACGAGCATATTGAGCCGCCATGATTTTGCCTTCAATACCACGGCCACCGAAGCCACCAGGAACCAAAATTGCGTCTACATCGGCTAATTTACTCACACCTTTGCTTTCCACATCTTGGGAATCAATATAGCGAATATTTACCGTAAGGCGGTTATGCAAACCCGCATGCGCAAGCGCTTCATTCACTGATTTATAAGCATCTGGTAATTCTACGTATTTACCAACAAAACCAACCGTTACTTCACCGCCTGGATTCGATTCTAAGTATAGAACCTTCTCCCATTCAGTTAGATCAGCCTCTGGAACCTCAACACCAAAACGCTCAAGCACGAATTCATCCAACCCTTGTGATTTCAGAATCGCAGGGATTTTGTAGATACTTGGTACGTCTTTTAGCGAGATTACCGCTCGTTCTGGTACGTTGGTAAATAGCGCGATTTTAGCTCGTTCGTTCGCTGGTACGATGCGATCCGAGCGGCAAATTAGCACATCAGGTTGAATACCAAGGGAACGCAGTTCTTTTACAGAATGCTGCGTAGGCTTGGTTTTCACCTCACCAGCTGCACCCAAAAACGGCACTAAGGTAAGATGAATAAACAACGTGCGGTGGCGCCCTACCTCAGTAGCAAGCTGACGAATAGCTTCCAAGAATGGTTGCGATTCAATATCACCAACAGTACCGCCAATTTCAATCAGGGCAATATCATAGCCCTCAGCGCCGTCTATTACGCGGCGTTTGATTTCGTTGGTGATATGCGGAATTACCTGAATGGTAGCGCCTAGGAAATCACCACGGCGTTCTCTACGAATCACATCTTCGTATACACGGCCGGTAGTGAAGTTATTTTTCTTGGTCATGCGGGTGCGAATAAATCGCTCATAATGGCCAAGATCGAGATCAGTTTCAGCGCCATCGCAGGTAACGAATACTTCGCCATGCTGGATGGGGCTCATTGTACCCGGGTCCACGTTAATATACGGGTCGAGCTTCATGATAGTTACATTGAGTCCGCGAGCTTCTAATATAGAAGCCAACGAAGCCGCCGCAATACCTTTCCCCAGCGAAGAAACTACACCGCCGGTTACAAAAATATATTTAGTCGCCATGCAAAACCTGCTGCTTCAGGAAAATGAATCAAGGAAAAGGATGTAAAGACGGGAAAACAGTATACCCGAGCATCGCCTCGCCAACAATCTCTTACACAAAATCATGTGGTAATTTTTTTAGCCTGTTGCCAAAGTGCTTCTAATGCATTCAATTCTGCGCTAGCAATAGCCACATCGTTTTCCTTTGCTAACCTTTCTACCAAACGAAAGCGCTGCATAAATTTTTCATTCGCATGCTGCAATGCTGTTTCTGGGTTTACTTTACAGTGGCGCGCTAAGTTTACCGTGGTAAATAATAAATCACCGATTTCTTCGGCTATCCGATCCTGTTGCAGCTGCTCATCAGGTACCGAGAGTTCTGCAGCAATTTCATCCGTTTCTTCCCGTACTTTCGCCATTACTTGGCTCGGGTTATCCCAATCAAAGCCAACCGCTGCGCAGCGCTTTTGAATTTTTAGCGCCTGTAACAAACCCGGCAGGTTGCTGGGAATATCTGCGAGTACACTATCATCACCGGGTTTTCCAGCACGCTCGTGCTGCTTAATTCGCTCCCATTGTCGCTTCGCATCCTCGGCATCGGCAACACTGCCGTTGGCAAACACATGTGGGTGCCTACGAATCAATTTATCAGCCACAGCCTCCGCTACTTCATCAAAACTAAAATCCCCTTGCTCATTGGCAACCTGCGCATAAAACACCACCTGAAATAACAAATCACCAAGTTCATCTTTTATCGCTAGTGGATTGCCGGTATGAATCGCCGCAGCAACTTCATACGCTTCCTCAATCGTATAAGGGATAAGGCTTGCCATTGTTTGCTTTAAATCCCAAGGGCAACCGCCATCAGGATTTCTAAGTTGCGCCATAATCTCTAGCAAGCGATTTACATGTTGCAGTTGCGCCTGTTCAGCCATGTTTTATCCTGTTTGCCTGTTGGTATTAGAAGTTATTTCCGTTTTGCTGTGCGTACGTGGCTTACCTGCTGAATACGCGCCAGTAAGCGGGTAATCTCAGCATTATCTCGCACCATAATTTCCAACTCTATCTGTACCTGTTGCCGATCGTGATCGTGGCGGGTATTCACGCTATTTACATTCACTTTTTCGTGGCTCAAAATGCTCGTAATATCATGCAATAAGCCTGCACGATCTTCAGCGGTTACTGTGATGCGAGCTGCGTATCGATGCTGCTGCTGAGCTTCCCACGCAACTTCAATGCCGCGCCCAGGGCTTTGTTGCAACAACTGCGCCAAGTTCTCACAATCCTGATGGTGAATCGATACACCCCGCCCTTGGGTAACATAGCCCATAATAGGATCGCCCGGTAGTGGCTGGCAACAGCGCGCAAAGCTCATCAATAAATTACCGATACCAGCAACTTTCACCCCATCTTCTGGCTTGCCGCGCTTACTGGCGCGTTTGCGGGTGGCTAATTTCTCTAATTCATCAAGCTCGTCTTCTTGCTGTGGCCCTTTCAAGAAGTTTACTACCTGATTCAAACGCACATCACCGGCACCAATCGCCGCTAATAGATCATCTAAGTGCAGCATATTAAAGCGTTCTACCGCTGGTGCCACATCATGCATCGTTAACTTATGCTTGGCTAATTCCGTTTCTAGAATTTCTCGCCCAGTAATTAAGTTTTGCTCACGATCGAGCTTCTTAAAATAGGCGTGCACTTTGCTCCGCGCACGAGCAGATTTTAAATAGCCAAGCGCTGGGTTAATCCAATCACGTTTGGGGTTCGGCTCTTTCTGGGTAAGCACTTCTACCCGTTCGCCATTTTGCAGCACATAAGTGAATGGCACGATACGCCCATCTACCTTTACACCGATACAACGATGGCCAATTTGCGAATGAATGTAATAAGCAAAATCTAATGGTGTAGAACCAAAGGGCAAATCGATCACATCTCCTTTAGGGGTGAACACATACACTCGGTCTTCGAATACTTGGCTGCGTATTTCTTGCACCAAATCTTCGTTCTCGGCCATATCTTCATGCCAAGCTAACAACTTCCGTAGCCAAGCAATCTTATCTTCATACCCTTGCGAGCGGCCGGTAGCAGGCCCTTCTTTGTATACCCAATGGGCAGCAACCCCGAGTTCAGCATCATCGTGCATTTGCTCAGAGCGAATTTGTATCTCTACATTCTTTTGTTCAGGGCCAATCACTACGGTATGAATCGATTGATAACCGTTCGGCTTCGGCGTTGCCACATAATCATCAAACTCACTAGCAATATGCCGCCAGCGGCTATGCACAATACCGAGTGCCGCATAACAATCTTTCAAGCTTTGGGTAACAACTCGAACGGCTCGAATATCAAACAGCTCATCAAACTGCAGATTTTTTTTCTGCATTTTTTTCCAAATACTGAAGATATGTTTCGGCCTACCATACACATTAGCAACAATACCTTGTTCCGTTAAATCGGCCTGCAAGCCAGCAACAAAGGCATCAATGTAGGTTTCTCGTTGCCGCCTATTCTCTCGCAAATGCTTGGCAATCGACATGTAGATATCCGGATTCAAATAGCGGAAAGATAAATCCTCTAGCTCCCACTTAATTTGTCCTACACCTAGTCGATTTGCCAAAGGCGCATATATTTCACTGCACTCTTTAGCGCTAAGTACTCGCGTTTCCTCATCAAGATTCTTCACTTCCCGCAAATAACAAATACGCTCAGCAAGTTTAATCAATACCGCCCGCACATCTTCAACCATGGCCAGCAACATGCGCCGAACCGCATCAACTTGTGCTTCCCCCGGTTTACCATGGCGAAAGTGCTGTAAATCACTAATGCTATTCATTTGCTGTACGGTGGCAACAAGCGTGGCTGTAGCGGGGGTTAGTTGCTCGCCAATCCAATCTCGAGTAACCATACCGGCTTCGAAAAAAGGCACGCATAATGCAGCTTGTAAGCTTTCTTCATCGAGCTTCAAACTAGAGAGGATTTCCACCATCTCCTCACCTTTTAGAGCAAGCTCAGCATTACCAGTAAACGTGGGGTTAATGGTTTGCAGTTGTTCTAGTGTATGCAGAAGTGCATCTTGCTCAGCCGAGCTTTGAACATGGTTTAACCAGCGATCATCCTGTGCATCGCGGTTTTGGCTGTGAATATTACGAATTTTAACCATGCTGCCTCCTGCTGCAACGTGTTAGGCGCTTTCTAATACCACCATGGCTTGCGCATAATTTGCTTCATCACTTAACGATAGATGAATAGCATGCACCTGCAACTCTTTTGCACGTTGCCCCGCAACGCCTGTAAAGGTTAGCCTTGGTTGGCCCAATGGGGTATTACTAATCTCAATATGCTGCCAACTTAAACCATTTTGCAAGCCAGTACCAAGGGCTTTTAGTGCGGCTTCTTTGGCTGCAAAGCGCTTGGCCAAATAACGCACAGGATGCGTGGCCACAGCATATGCCTGCTGCTCGGCTTCTGTAAGCAGCCGCGTAACCAAGCGCGGTTGTCGAGCAACAGCTTTCTCGATACGCGCAATTTCAACAATATCAGTACCAATACCAGCTATCGCCATTGCTACCGAGCCTGCTCTAAAATGCGTTTCATATCCGCCACCGCTTGATATAGCCCACTAAAAACAGCGCGGCCAATAATCGCATGGCCAATATTAAGCTCGTAAATTTCTGGAATAGCAGCAATAGCTTGGGTGTTATGGTAATGCAAACCATGGCCCGCATTTACTACCAAGCCGAGCTCATGGGCATAGCGGGCGCCTTCCTGGATCTGTGCCAGTGCTTGCTGTTGCTCGCTGCCAGTGGTTTCCGCGTAATGCCCAGTATGTAATTCAATATAGGGCGCGCCTACTGTTTTTGCCGCCTCAATTTGTTGCTTATCGGCATCAATAAATAAAGAAACTAAAATACCGGCTGCACTTAAGCGTGCTACCACATCGCGGCTACGCTCAATTTGCCCAGCTACATCTAAGCCGCCCTCGGTGGTTAATTCTTCGCGCTTTTCCGGAACCAAACACACGTATGCTGGTTTTGTTGCAATAGCAATGGCCACCATTTCATCGGTCATTGCCATTTCTAAATTCATACGAGTTTGAATAGTTTCCGCAAGTATCCGTACATCGCGATCGGTAATATGGCGGCGATCTTCACGTAAATGCACCGTAATACCATCAGCTCCGGCTTGCTCCGCTATCGCGGCAGCCTGAACGGGCTCTGGATAAGCAACACCGCGGGCATTGCGCAGCGTGGCGATATGGTCAATATTGATCCCTAGTAATGGTGCAGGCATGAGTACTCCTAAATTGTTCAATTCGTATCGTTGATTATGCTGAGTAAATTATGCTGCAAAACTGTTACTTCATAAATTACTCAGCTCGTTGCTGGGCGCCTAATGAAGCGAGTAATAATTCTCTACTTCGTAGCGGCTTAGAACCCAACAAGGGTGCATATGCAATACGCATCAAGCGCTTAAATTGTTGCAAAACTTGTGGATTTTCTACATCGAAAGCAGCAAGCCGAGCTATTTCTGCACCATCGATAATCAACGTATCGGCAACTCGAGAGATTGTTAGGCTACTCGGAACAAAACCGCCATTTTGCTCATGAGAGCCGGCCTGAAAGCGATACGCTTGTGCAGGCAAAATAGCGTTGCCCTGCTCTGCATCATGCGTAAAAGAAAAGCCTAAATCAAGGTGGCAAAGCAGGCGATATTCAAATTGACGTAAAATAGGTTCAAGCAAGGTATCACTTGCTAGCAACTCTAAACTTGCGAGGTAATCGGCAAACAGGCCTGGCATTTCGGTATGCTCAGGTAATAAGCGCTGTAGTAGCTCATTGATATACAACGCGCTGTAAAGGCGTACACGCTGCAATGAATAAGTAGCTTGAACATCTGCGCGCCGCAAAGTTTTCACCTCGCCACGGCCACTTAGCTCAATATCAATTACGGTAAAAGGCTCCAATGCCGCACGTAGATTTGAGCGGCGGCTACGAGCATACTTTGCTATAGCGCGAAAACGGCCATGCTGCTCACTAAATACATCGAGTAACAGGCCGTGTTCTTGCCAGGGCCAACGGTGCAAAACCACGGCCCGAGGCATTATTCTTCTCCGTAGCCTAAGCTGCGTAACGCTCGCTCATCATCGGCCCAACCGGATTTAACTTTTACCCATAGCTGCAAGTTCACGCGAGCATCGAGCATATGTTCAATATCTCTACGCGCTTCTGAACCAATGGTTTTTAATCGGCTACCTTTATTGCCAATCACCATGCGCTTCTGCCCCTCTCGCTCTACTAGAATGAGAGCATGAATATGTACCATGCCATTTTCGGCAGTTTCATACTTCTCGATTTCTACTGTAGTTGAGTAAGGTAGCTCTTCTCCGGTAAAGCGCATTAGCTTCTCACGAATGGTTTCCGCAGCCATAAAGCGCACCGAACGATCGGTAACGTGATCTGCCGGATAAAAGTGGATACCAGCGCTCATATGAGGCCTTACTAGCGCTTTCAACATAGGCATTTGCTCAGGTGATAACGCACTTAATGGCACCACTTCTTTAAACTCGTACTCACTGGTAATCATTTGAATATGCGGCAACAGCGAGCCTTTATCTTTTACTTGGTCAATTTTATTAATAATCAACATCGCTGGACGATTAGCACGTTTAATTTTACCAAGCACCATTTTGTCATCTTCGGTCCAGTGCGTGCCTTCCACAATAAACAGCACCAAATCTACATCACCAATCGAAGAGCTCGCAGCTCTGTTCATTAATCGATTAATGGCGCGCTTTTCGTCTTTATGCAAACCAGGAGTATCTACATAAATGGTTTGGTATGGGCCTTCCGTATCGATACCTAAAATCCGATGGCGAGTGGTTTGCGCTTTCTTCGAGGTGATACTCACCTTTTGGCCTAGTAATTGATTCAACAGCGTTGATTTACCTACGTTCGGCCTACCCACAATAGCCACAAAGCCATTGAAGGTTTCACCTGCTGGCTTATCATCTGCTTCTTTTGCGAAAAATTCGTCTAAATTCATTTTAATTCCTTGCCTTCCGGTAGTTCTGCAAGCAGCGCAATTGCTTTTGCAGCTGCGCTTTGCTCAGCCTTGCGGCGGCTTGTTCCGGTGGCAATTACAGGTTCATTTAAAAGCGCTACTTTACAGCTTATCGTGAAGCGCTGGTTATGCGCTTGGCCCTCTGTAGCTTCAACTTCATATGCTGGTAAATCAAACTGCCGCCCTTGCAAGAACTCCTGCAAACGGGTTTTCGGGTCTTTTTGATTATCACCAGGCTTAATTTCATTCAATAACGGTTGATACCAATCGCGAACAATTTGCTGCGCTGTAACAACATCGCTGTCTAAAAAGATTGCACCAATAATGGCTTCTACCGCATCTGAAAGAATTGAATCGCGGCGAAAGCCACCACTTTTTAACTCACCGGGACCTAACTTTAAGAATTTGCCCAAATCAAATGCTCGGGCTACTTTCGCTAACATGGTGCCACACACAAGAGTTGCGCGCATGCGGCTTAAATCGCCTTCCGGTGATTTTGGGAAGCGGTGGTAGAGCTCTTCGGCAATTACCACACTTAAAATTGAATCGCCCAGAAACTCAAGGCGCTCATAATGGATTTCACTGGCACTTCGGTGAGTAAGTGCCTGATATAACAAATCATGATTGTTAAACTTGTAGCCTAGCCGGCGTTCTAATTCCCGCAACTGGATAGGTGGTAAACTCACTTAATTCTCCCTAAACGGTTAAAGCGGATTTTGCTAGGTACCCAGTTCGGTAACCAACTGTTCACATCACGCTCAAACTCGAGGCTTAACCAAACAAACACAGCACGCCCCACTAACAAATCTTCGTGTACAAAGCCCCAATAGCGGCTATCCACCGAATTATCACGATTGTCGCCGATAAAGAAGTAGTGCTCAGCAGGTACATCCCAAACCATCGCATTATTCGTGGAATTCACCCGAGGGTTCACTAAAACATTATATTCCAATTCATTGTACTGTTCATGGTAACGGTGCAACGGCATACGCTGTTGTTGGTACTCGCCAACGGCTTGCAGATCACGGGTTAACTCTATCGGTTCTACATCAGCGCAATCTGCTAAACAGCCTGGTTGAATGAAAAATGTTTTGTCTTGATAAGTAATTCTGTCACCCGGCAAACCAATCACTCGCTTAATGTAATCAAGGTCTGGCTCTACGGGATATTTAAATACCGCAATGTCACCGCGATCAGGCCGGCCGGTGCGGAAAAACTCCTTTCTTGATACTGGCTCACGTAATCCATAGCGGAATTTCTCTACCAGAATGAAATCACCCACCAGCAAAGTAGGCAGCATTGAGCCAGAAGGAATTCGAAAGGGTTCGTAAATAAATGAACGCAGAATTAAAATAACAAACAGCACCGGGAACGCAGCTTGTGCAAAATCCGCCAAGCCAGATTGCGGTGCAATTTGATCTGCTTGCTCAGGTTCCAACGCTACACCAGCTTGCGCCTCAGCTGCACGAATTTTCTCATCTCGCTTTGGCTTCCAAACAAAGTGGTCGATTGCCCATATAATCCCTGTTACAAAGGTACCGATTACAAGCAATAGCGAAAAATAATATGTATTCATGCAAAACGTTCCTGATTAACTGTAAAGGTGCATTACTTACCGGTTTTCAATACCGCTAAGAACGCCTCTTGAGGAACTTCCACGTTCCCCAATTGCTTCATCCGTTTCTTACCTTCTTTCTGCTTCTGCAATAGTTTCTTCTTCCGGCTTACATCGCCCCCGTAACATTTCGCCGTTACGTTTTTACGCAGTTGTTTTACCGTGCTACGGGCAATAACATGATTGCCAATAGTTGCTTGAATGGCAATATCAAACATCTGCCGCGGAATCAGCTCGCGCATTTTATCTACCACATCGCGGCCACGATATTGCGCTTGGCTGCGATGTAGAATCATGGCTAGCGCATCTACTCGTTCGGCATTAATCAGGATATCTACCCGCACCATATCCGATTCATCGAAGCGCTTAAACTGGTAATCAAGCGATGCGTAACCACGGCTGGTTGATTTCAAGCGATCAAAGAAATCCATTACCACTTCTGCCATCGGCAATTCGTAGGTAAGGGCCACTTGATTACCGTGATACACCATATTCGTTTGCATGCCGCGGCGCTCTACACACAACGTAATTACGTTGCCCACATGCTCTTGTGGCACGAGTATATTTGCTTCTACGATAGGCTCATAAATCGCTTTAATATCATTTACCGGCGGCAAATATGCTGGGTTATCTACCATTTTTATTTCACCCTTGGTTGTTTCTACTTTGTAAACAACCGTTGGTGCGGTGGTAATCAGATCGATATCATATTCACGCTCTAGCCGCTCTTGGATAATTTCCATATGCAGCATGCCTAAGAAGCCACAACGGAAACCAAAGCCTAATGCACCCGAGTTTTCTGGTTCAAAGAACAACGATGCATCGTTCAAGCTTAACTTATCGAGCGCATCGCGGAAGTTCTCATAATCATCAGAGCTAATTGGGAACATACCCGCATATACTTGCGGCTGCACCTTTTTGAAACCAGGCAACATCTTATCGGCTGGGCGTTTAGCATGGGTTAAGGTATCACCAACAGGGGCGCCGTGGATTTCCTTAATACCTGCAATTACATACCCTACTTCACCTGCACGAAGAATGCCGGTTTCTGTTTGCTTCGGGGTAAAAATACCCACTTTATCAACGATATGATCATGGCCCGTAGACATCACTTTCATTTTATCGCCAGCGCGCAACACACCTTTTTTAATTCGTACCAGCGAAACAACACCTTGATAGTTATCGAACCACGAATCGATAATCAACGCTTGTAATGGCGCCTCATCGTCTGCATCCCCTTCTGGTGATGGTATTTGCAACACGATCCGCTCAAGTACTTCATCAATGCCAATGCCCGTTTTCGCCGAACAACGCACCGCATCGTGAGCTTGAATGCCCACGATATCTTCAATTTCTTGCGCTACTCGCTCTGGCTCAGCAGAAGGTAAATCAATTTTATTCAGAACTGGAACAACTTCTAAATCCATGTCGATTGCGGTGTAGCAGTTCGCCAAGGTTTGCGCTTCTACGCCTTGAGCCGCATCCACTACTAACAAGGCCCCTTCACAACCGGCAAGGCTGCGCGATACTTCATAGGAGAAATCTACATGCCCCGGGGTATCAATGAAGTTTAACTGATAACGCTCACCATCGTTCGCATCGTAATACAAGGTTACACTTTGCGCTTTAATAGTAATACCGCGCTCACGCTCGATATCCATGGAATCTAGCACCTGCTCAGACATTTCTCGCTGGGCTAAACCACCACAGGTTTGAATTAAACGATCTGAAAGCGTTGATTTACCATGATCGATATGCGCGATCACAGAGAAGTTACGAATATTCTTTTTAGCAATGCCAGTTTGGCTCATGTACACCTCATATCCGGTTAGCCGGCAAAACGCCGTAATTCCTCACCGTATTTAATGGGGCGAATTTTACTGTCTTTGGCGCAGATAAACAATCAAGGTTGGTTCGAAGGGAGGATATTAATCTGCATTAATTCACGAACCTGCAAATCTCGGCGCTGTAACCAACGTTTTAAGCCATAAAAACTGAACCCAAAACTCGCAAATGCGAGCAATATCACTAAACCTTCATTATTTGGGAAAATACCTTGGCCCAAAAATGCACCTACTAATAAACTTAAAATTGGCAATAAATAGAGTAATAGCGAAAATTTCAGCATTGCTTTTTCTGGTAACCAGAGCTCTACGTTGCTACCCAAGGCTGGTGGATTCGCCAGCCAAATTTCTACTTCACCACGCCGATTTGGCAATGCTTTGCTTAAAATGCCAGCACCGCAATGGTTTTGCTGCTTACAACCACCGCAGCCTTGCTGTAATTGGGTAGTGATGGTTACCCAATTTTCATTTACTGCGGTAACTTCGCCAATTTCTCGAATCATCTGCGCACCGACATCGCAATGCGTTGCAATGTTGCCATTGGCAAACGCCCTACTACGGTAACGCTGTAATCACGATAAGCGTGGGTGTACAGCGATTCTAAGCCATCGTAGCGCAGGTTCGTGTTGGTGCGAGGGTCTTCTGTTACATATACAGAAACGCGCGTAATACCATCGGTATACAGATAATAATCTGCCGCGATACCGGTAATAGGTAAACGGTGATGATTAGCGCGGATTTGGGTAAAGCCTGCTGGCAGCGAGTTAATTTGCCAATTATGTACGAGCTGCGCGCGCGCTTGGTTATCAGTAACAACTGGCGGCGGATTTAATTCCAAAATTTGTTCTAAATCTGAATGCGGTTCGGCACTCACTTCTAGTGAGGTAACCTGCACTTGTTCAAGCACTTCACCTTCCAAGGTTACCGTAGCAATGCGCAGTGGTAAGCCCGATTCTCTATCAATCCAGAGCGAATAGCCAAAACGATCTTGTTCATGGGGAAGTAATCGCAAATGAATGGTTGGCCTTTCCAACACTCGTGCGCCGCCCATAGGCACCGCATAATAACTTGCGGAAATTGCTGAAAATTCATTAAATAATGCGGTTGGAATTGGTCCAAACATTGAATTTGAACGCAGGCTATAAGGGGTAGCCATAGAATGAAAGTAGGAAACATGTTGGTTGCGGCGCACAATTTGCACTTCCGGACCATTTAAACTGCGCAACAACTCTAATGATTCATTATCCGCAGTGCTGCCACGTAACCAACGAAATAGCTCTACCCGTTGCCCCTGCACATGCACTAACGAAGCGCTAAAATTGTAGTTATTCAACGCCTCTTGCATAAAATCGAACCAGCGCTCACCCTCAACTAGGGCGCGCTGTTCGTCATTAGCAACAGAAGAAAGGGTGGAATTAGCTGCGGCAGACGCGAAGTTTGCTGAGGCCAGCGGCTGTGCAGAAGCAAACGCGGAAGAACTTGCTAGCATGCTGGCGATTACCGCGCTCGCCAGCAAAAACCTTTGGCCGTACATAGTGTTTAATCAATTTCCTTTACTGGGTCTTCATTCTCTGCACTTTCTTGATCACTTAACTGCTGCTGCTGATGGTGATCAACAAAAAATGATTGTAATAAGCGGCGTTCTTGATCGCTATCCTGAACTTCTGCTTGTGGATGCACGGTATTAAAGCTCACCGGATTAATCACCCCACCTAGTGGCATGGTTTCAAATCCTTGTAACGAGCTCGAGGCAGAGGCGGCAACTGGGTTGTTTACTACCGTACCATCATCTACTCGCTGGAAGTTTTGCACCCCAACAATGGCTACAATTGCTACACCAGCGGCAACCGCAACATTCGCGGCTGGGCGCACCCAACCATTCTGTAGCCAACGTTGTACACGTAACCACACTGATTGTTGCTGCGCAGCTGAACCGGATTGCGAGTAAACTGCTTCACTAGCTACTTGTGCTGCTACTTGCGCAGAAATATCAAACGGCTGTTGCGTAGTTGCTTCGCCACGCATTACTGCGCCCGCCAGCTGGTAACGAAACCAACGTTCGCGCTCAGTTGCATTGTCCACCAGCTCCATCACTATCTCGTTGCCTTCAATATGGCCATCGAGCAGTGCTGATAGTTTTTCTCTCTGGTGTATCGTCATTCGCATGTATCCTCAGTTGCCTTAATTGTCATCGAGCAAAGGTTGTATTGCTTTATCTATTGCTTCCCGTGCCCGAAATATCCTTGATCTTACCGTACCTATTGGACAATCCATTGTGATTGCTATTTCCTCATAACCTAAACCATCTAATTCACGCAATGTAATTGCTTGTTTTAAATCGTCTGGCAATGCGGCAATGGTATCCATCACAGTTCGCTTCAGTTCATCGGATAACAACATACGCTCCGGAGAGGCGATATCACGCAAACCATGTCCTGCATCTAAAAACTCAGCATCTTCTACATCTACATCAGAAGCTGGGGGCTTGCGCCCTTTCGCTACTAAATAATTTTTTGCTGTATTTACAGCAATTCTATATAGCCATGTATAGAACGCACTTTCACCACGAAAGTTCGGTAATGCTCGATACGCTTTAATAAAAGCTTCTTGCGCTACATCCGGAACATCACCGGGGTGCTTCACATACCGTGACACTAAGCTCATGATTTTATGCTGGTATTTCTTTACCAAAACATCAAAAGCCCGTTGATCACCCTGCTGCACTCGTTCTACCAGCTGTTGATCAATTTCTTGTTCGCTCATTCGAGCCCACTCTCTTATCAACCCTTGTTGCCGCGTATTTTCATCTGGGCTCGTATCATCATCTACTTACTAGACCCAGCTTTGTGTAAAAAGTTCGGAAAAATGATCGGAACAAAGGTAAAATTCAAAAATAACTTTTAACTACGATAAATGATCATGACTTCAAGCGCCACGATTGCATGCGATATACTTATTATTGGGAGCGGTGCCGCCGGCTTATCACTCGCTCTACAACTTGCCAAAGAATATCAGGTAGTGGTTTTAAGTAAAGGTCCACTAGCTGAAGGTTCTACTTATTATGCACAAGGTGGCATCGCCGCCGTATTTGATGAAAACGACAGTATTGAATCTCACATTAATGACACACTAATCGCTGGTGGTGGTATTTGCGATAGTAATATTGTTCGTTACACCGCTGAGCGGGCCAAAGAAAGTTTGAATTGGCTGATAGAGCTTGGCGTCGATTTTGATCGCGAAGCCGATCACAATGGCGAAACTCGCTACCATTTAACCCGCGAAGGTGGCCACAGCCATCGGCGCATCCTGCATGCTGCCGATGCCACCGGCAGAGCGGTACAAAGCACACTAACCAGCCAAGCCCTATCCCACCCGAGTATTCAGGTATTGGAGCACTGTAATGCTGTTGATTTGGTAAACGAATATGATGCCAGTGGCCCCCGTTGCGTGGGTGCTTATGTGTGGAGCCGCAGTGAAGAGAAGGTAATAACCGTAGCGGCAAAATTTACCGCCTTGTGCACTGGTGGTGCGAGTAAAGTATATCAATATACATCGAATCCTGATATCGCCAGCGGCGATGGTATCGCGATGGCCTGGCGCGCTGGTTGCCGGGTAGGCAATATGGAATTTAATCAGTTCCATCCTACCTGCTTATTTCACCCAAACGCCCGCAACTTTCTCATCTCTGAAGCCTTGCGTGGTGAAGGTGCTTTCTTGAAACGTCCTGATGGCAGCCGCTTTATGCCCGATTTTCATGAACGTGCAGAGCTCGCACCACGAGATGTAGTGGCCCGTGCAATCGATTATGAAATGAAGCGCTTGGGAGCAGATTGCATGTTCTTAGATATCTCCCATAAGCCAGCTGAATTTATCATGCAGCACTTTCCTACCATCTATGAAAAGTGCTTAGGCTTAGGTATCGATATCACCAAGGAAGCCATGCCAATTGTGCCAGCCGCTCATTACACCTGTGGTGGCGTTGTTACCAATGAAAACGCTGCTACTGATGTAGCGAATCTATATGCGATTGGCGAAGTGGCTTACACCGGCCTGCATGGGGCTAATCGCATGGCCAGTAACTCGTTGCTTGAATGTGTAGTGTTTGCCCGCGCTGCAGCCGCAGATATCACGGCAAAAATGGCAAATACGCACTTGTGTACTGATATTCGACCTTGGGATGAAAGCCAAGTAGCCGATTCCGATGAAGAAGTAATTATTCAGCATAACTGGCATGAGCTACGTTTATTTATGTGGGATTACGTTGGTATTGTTCGCACTACCAAACGCCTAGAACGTGCCTTACGAAGAGTAGAGTTACTGCAGCAGGAGATTCATGATTACTACGCCAACTTCCGGGTAACGAATAACTTATTAGAGCTACGAAATCTTGCGCAAGTAGCCCAATTGATTATCGAAAGTGCGATGCTCAGAAAAGAAAGCCGTGGCTTACACTATACCTTGGATTACCCGGGTCTTCTGCCTAATTCCGGGCCAACTATTCTAACGCCAACCCCGAAAAATTAGCGCCGCCGGGCATTCAAGGTTAGGCCAATACGTTGCAAACGCGCCCAATCTTGGGCGCTCACTTGATCTACGAAAATAGTTCGCCTGATGTAGGCGGTACGAAGAGAATATGGAGCCAACCTAGCTATTCGCTTAAACTGCAAGATCATTAGCCAAGGTGTTAGAATTACTCCAGCTTGTATGGCAACCTCATCACCTTGGTAACTCCCCTCACCCACTTCATTACAACTGAAACCTTCTGCAGGTGTGCGCTTTTCTAGCTCACGTAATACCCACCATAGCGTTATCGCACTACAGAGGATTAAAAGATCAACCAACACAGTGAAAACAGCAAGTAAACTGCAGGCTAGATAGCCGGTGTTAAGCAACTGCTGGCTAATTGCCGATGCTCGGAATTTGAACAAGTAGGTGGCCATCCGTAGCCTCATGCGAGCAGAGCCCGGTAAAACCAAGGCTCTTTTTAGAATATAACCGTTACACTTTTACGCGGCGCAGCATTAATGCAACCATTTCTGCAAGCTCTGCATCTGCGCACTTTTCATGGCCCATAAACCAAGCAAATAAATCAGGGTCATCGCACGTTAGTAAACGTCTGAATACGGCTTGTTGTTGATCATTCAAATCGTCATATGCTTCTTCCACGAAGGGCGCAAATAAAACATCTAATTCCAACATTCCGCGCCGACAAGCCCAACGCATTCTTCGTTTATCTTTTAACGCTTCTTCTGATTGCCTTGGAAAACTCATAACTACTCCACTCTTATTAACTACCACAGTTTACTAACACTGCGCTCGCTTGCACTGAATGTAATAGTACCGCATTAAGCCGCACTGCGCACAGTACATAGTGAGGCCCGCCGAACGGCCATGGGCTATGCCTATCAATTATACTCACCTAGATATACGCGCATTTTATCAGTAAGGCATCACTGAACCCAATTGATTCTATTAAAAAGCGCTTTAGCTGATGTTTTTCATTAAGAACCCTAATCGTAAACCTTGAAAAATCACCTACGAATCCCCACTGTTAATTATGCAAATAAATTACTGCTCAGGAGCCTTTGTGTCGTTATTGCCAAACACGTTAACCACATCGCCTACCACTACGAACATTGCCGTGCAGAGTTTGGCGGTGATACAGGTATCAGGTAGCGATGCAGAGCCGTTCTTACAGGGCCAGCTTACCTGCGATTTAAAGCAACTCACGCAAAATAACTGGCAGCTTTGTGGCCATTGCGATGCGAAGGGCAAGCTTTGGAGTGTATCGCGTATCGCGCGTAATGAAGCAGGCTTCATACTCATGCAAAACCGCAGTACGCTAGCAAAAAGCTTAGCTCAACTGCAGAAATTTTCGGTGTTCAGCCAAGTTAACTTTACTGATGTAAGCGAGCAGTTCAGTACCTCTGTTGTAGTAGGCGCTAATGCCAAATCTGCTGTAGCTGCGCAACTTGGTTTTACCATTGAAGAGCCTTATCACTACCAACAGCAAACCAGTGTGTTTGCGCTTACAGAAAACGCATACTTACTGGTACAACCGAACAACATAGCCTCGCCCGAGCCTAGCCAAAACGAGCGCTATTGGCAGGCTCTGCAAATAGAACACGATTGGCCTATTATGGAAGATGTGCACCAAGAAACATTTATTCCACAGATGCTTAATCTAGATACGTTAGGTGCGATTAGCTTTAAGAAAGGTTGCTATATCGGCCAAGAAACCGTAGCGCGAATGCACTACAAAGGAATGAACAAGCGCCGGTTGTTTCAGCTTACCGGGTTAGCGAAATCTACGCCGACGCCAACAAACCAGTTAGAAGTAAAACTGGGCGAAAATTGGCGCCGCGCAGGTGCAGTTATCAGCGCAGTGCGTTATGATAACGATGTCATTGCAATTCAGGCAGTGCTTCCAAGCGATATCGAAGCTACTGCCCAATTGCGCATTAAAGGGCAGGACGACAGCAAATTCACCCCCTGCCAAAAACCAGACGAAACGGAATCAATCAATGAGTGAAACCATCAGTCAAGACAAAGCAGTAACCATCCACTACACCGTAAAAAATGGTGAAGGTGTAACCTTGGACCAATCTTCTGAAGAGCGTCCTCTCGCCTTCATTTTCGGCCGTGGCATGTTAATTCCTGGCCTTGAGAAGGTGTTAGAAGGTAAAACTGCTGGCGAAGAGCTTAATGCAGATATCACTGCGGCAGATGCTTACGGTGAACGCCATGATGGTCTAGTACAAACAGTTCCGCGGAACCTATTTGGTGACCAGGATGTAAACCCTGGCATGCAATTTCGTGCAACTACCGATCATGGTGAGCAATCAGTAATGGTTGTAGAAGTTACTGATACTGAAGTAACTGTAGACGGCAACCACCCACTTGCGGGCGTTGATTTAAGCTTTGAAGTGAAGGTTATCGATGTGCGCGAAGCCACTGCAGAAGAGCTTGACCATGGCCATGTGCATGGTCCGGGCGGCGTTGATCACTAAGCACTGCAATCGGGAAATCTGATTCCATCAGATAAACCTGCAACACTACTGTGTGAAACGTTATTCTGTAAAATGTTAAAAAGAGCCGCAATCTGATGATTGCGGCTCTTTTTTATCTATCCCTATGCCAATGGAATTTTCTAAACTTACCTTCTAGCTTTATGCAAAGCGCACAAATAGCGCTAAAAACTTGCGTTTATCCTAACCTAGTAGTAATTGCACTATTGAGTATTTTAGACCAAAATGTAATCAACAACTCGAAGTGTTCTAACAGTACAGTAAACCAAGGTAGCAAATAGGAAATGGCAGAGTCTACAAATGGAGTTATACACTTACCGCGCAACAAGCAAAGCATTGCCAATCAGCTATTGCTAGAACATTGCTCGGTTGCCTACCAACCCATGCAGTTGGTGAATTCTCGTCGCTTTATTGGTGTGGAGATATTTGCGCGCTGGTCACATCCACACTACGGCGAACTGAGTGCACCAGAATTAATCGAACTAGCAGAAGAACGCGGCATTATTGATGAACTCACCGTACGCATTTTGCAGCAAGCCTTACCAGAGTTTAAATTACTGTGTGAGCATGATGCAAATTTAAGCTTATCGGTGAACGTAAGCCCAGCATCCTTTCAACATCCAAGCTTCTTAACGGTACTTATCGAACAATGTAAGCAGCATGGCATTCATCCGAACCAGTTAATTTTAGAATTCCCTGAGTCTGTTGTATTCAATCAAATTAATCATTTCATTGGGCTGCTCGAGAAATTCCGCAAAGCAGGCTTTAAAGTAGCACTCGATGATTTTGGCACCGCTGATGCCACCGCAACCACACTAGCGCAAATGCACCTGCATCAAATAAAAGTGGATATTTCTGTTATTGCCAATATTCACAGCTCGAAAGAAGCGGAATTCTTAGCCAAAGCAGTAATGCGCCTCGCGCATCAAACCGGTGTTTTGGTTACCGCCGAAGGAATTGAAGATATCGCCACACTCAATACGGTTGCTGAATTAGGGTTTGATATCATTCAAGGGTTTCAAATTAGTAGGCCGTTAACTATTGCCGAACTATGTACTTGGGTTGCAGAAAATAAAAACCCCCAAACAGCGTAGCTATTTGAGGGTTGTTGTGGGCAATTAGAGATTAACTCTCTTGCTTCTGTGGCCGCATATGTGGAAACAGCAGCACGTCACGAATGGAAGGTGAATCTGTTAATAACATTACTAACCGATCAATACCGATTCCCTCACCCGCCGTTGGCGGCAAACCATACTCCAACGCAGTTACATAATCCGCATCATAGAACATGGCCTCAGCATCCCCGGCCTCTTTTTGCTGCATTTGTTCTTGGAAGCGAGCTGCCTGATCTTCCGCATCATTCAACTCAGAGAAGCCATTAGCGATTTCTCTGCCACCCACAAAAAACTCAAATCTATCAGTAACAAATGGATTATCGTTATTACGCCGCGCTAAAGGCGAAACCTCTGCAGGGTAAGCCGTTATAAACGTTGGCTGCAGCAGTTTGTGTTCCGCTGTTTCTTCGAAAATCTCAATTTGTACTTTGCCCAAACCCCAGCTTTTTTGAACTTTAATACCGAGTTTTTCAGCGTAAGCAGAAGCAGTTGCCATATCGTTCACATCGGCTTCTGTTAGCTCAGGGTTATACTGCAAAATCGCATCAACAACAGATAAACGCGCAAACGGTTGGCCAAAATCAAACTGCTCACCTTGGTAATTTACCGAAGTGGTGCCGAGTAGCTCAGAACACAAACCACGAATCATTTCTTCCGTAAGGTTCATCAAATCGTGGTAATCAGCATAGCCCCAATAGAACTCAAGCATGGTGAACTCTGGGTTATGGCGCGTAGAAAGCCCTTCATTACGGAAGTTGCGGTTTATTTCGAATACTTTTTCAAAACCGCCTACTACCAGCCGCTTAAGGTAAAGCTCTGGCGCTATTCGCAAATACAAATCCATATCCAACGCATTATGATGAGTTACAAATGGCCGCGCTGATGCACCACCAGGAATGGTTTGCATCATCGGCGTTTCTACTTCTAAAAACGCTCTTTTATTCAAGAATTGGCGGATATACTCAATAGCTTTACTGCGCATCACAAATGTTTCACGCGCTTGTTGGTTTACAATCAAATCAAGGTAACGTTGGCGATAACGGGTTTCTTGATCTGCTAAGCCATGAAATTTGTCTGGTAATGGGCGCAAAGCTTTCGTTAATAGCTTAATTTCATCCGCTTGAATGGTAAGCTCACCCGTACGCGTTTTAAACAATGTACCGGTAACGCCAACGATATCGCCGAGATCCCACTTTTTGAAGCCATCGTTGTACAGGCCTTCAGCCAAGTTATCCCGAGCCACATAAATTTGCACCTGGCCGCTCATATCCTGCAAGGTAGCGAAGCTCGCTTTACCCATAATACGGCGCAGCATCATACGGCCGGCAACACTTACGCGTACACCCTGCTCTTCTAGCGCTTCACCTTCAGCGGCGCCGTGAGCCTCGTGCAATTCAGCCGCTAAATTTTCGCGGCGAAAATCATTTGGGAACGGATTACCAGCATCACGTAATTGCTGCAACTTTTGCTTACGCTCGCGAATTTGCTGGTTTACATCCTGCACTTCGGGCTGCTTATCACTCATAAAAAATCCTTCATTCAATTCGTTGGTGCTAACACATTACGCGAGCCAGCAATTCATTAACCTTACTTACAAGCCTGATTTCAAACTGGCCTGTAAAAATTTGTTCAAATCACCGTCAAGTACGGCCTGCGTATTGCGTGTTTCCACACCAGTACGTAAATCTTTAATACGCGAATCATCCAACACATACGAGCGTATTTGGCTGCCCCAACCAATGTCTGATTTGCTATCTTCAAGAGCTTGCTTCGCTTCATTCTGCTTCTGTAATTCCATTTCATACAACTTGGCGCGAAGCTGTTTCATTGCTGCATCGCGGTTTTTATGTTGCGAACGATCGCTTTGGCACTGCACTACAATTCCGCTAGGCTCGTGGGTAATACGAATCGCCGAATCAGTTCGGTTAACGTGCTGACCACCTGCGCCAGAGGCACGGTAGGTATCTACGCGTAAATCAGCAGGATTAATATCAATTTCGATATCATCATCAATTTCTGGATAAACAAATGCCGAAGCAAATGAAGTGTGCCGCCGGCTACCGGAATCAAATGGCGATTTACGAACTAGGCGATGTACGCCAGTTTCTGTACGTAACCAACCAAACGCATATTCACCAGAAAAGCGAATAGTAGCAGATTTTATGCCCGCAACTTCGCCTTCAGAGAGTTCGGTGATTTCGGTTTTCATGCCGTTTGCTTCGCCCCAGCGCAAATACATGCGTAACAACATGCTGCACCAATCTTGCGCTTCCGTACCGCCAGAACCCGATTGCAAATCTAAGTAGCAATCTGAGGCATCGTTCGGGCCAGAGAACATACGGCGAAACTCGAGCTTTTCCAGATCAGAAGTAAGGCGTTGTACTTCATCGCCAGCTTCCGTGAGCATGTCATCGTCACTTTCTTCACTGGCAAGCTCTAAAAACCCTTCGGCATCTTCTAAACCCTGAGTGAGATTGCGCATAGTATTCACTAGAGCTTCTAAAGCAGCGCGCTCTTTGCCCAATGCTTGAGCTTTCTCTGGGTTGTTCCAAACATCGGGGTCTTCAAGCTCACGTTCAACTTCTTCGAGGCGTTCTGTTTTCACCTCTAAGTCAAAGATACCCCCTAAGCTGCGCTGAACGCTGCTTGAGGTCGTCTATTTGATGGGCAATGGCGTTGCTTTCCAGCATTCTCTCAGACATTAACGCTTCCTGAATTACATATTATTCGATGGCTATGAACAAATTGGTGTCAGCGGCCTAGCCTCTGACACCCTTCATATTAACGCGATAGTTTAACGGATTTCGCTCATAAACAACAGGCCTAAGCCTCTACATGTTCAATCAATAGTTGTACATTCCGATGCCCACGAAACTCATTAATATCGAGCCTATATACCATTCTCGCGCTACTAGGAGAGTGCCATTGCCATCCGGCACGTGGCACATTGAATGCGATCGCATCGAAGGTTTCCCTGCTGCCATGTGGTTGCAGTACCAGTTTCAAATGCACCTCTTTCAACCAACGCTCTTGCAGAATGGTAAACTCCCCGTCAAACAAAGGCTGGGGAAACCCTTGCCCCCAAGGGCCACCGTGCTGTAATGCGGTGGCTACATCAAGATTAAACTCATGTGCCGCAAGTTCGCCATCACTCCACACCACACGCGCCAATACTTCTTGTGGAACCCAGCGGGCAGCTACGTTTTGCAAGGCTTGATTAAAGGCTTCCCAGTGTTGTTCCGGAACACTTAAACCTGCCGCCATCGCATGGCCACCGAACTTGCTAATCACCTCAGGAGCTTCCGCAGCTACTTGTTCCAACAAATCACGAATATGCACGCCCTGTACCGAACGGCAAGATCCTTTAAAGCAGCCATCTTCGCCCTTCGCGAATACCATCGTAGGCCGATAAAATTGTTCTTTTAACCGGCCCGCCACGATGCCAATTACGCCTTGATGGAAATGCTCATCATAAACCGTAAGAATTGGCGGCAAACTTTGTTCGTTAAGCTGCAATCGCGCAATACATTGTTGCGCTTCCGCTTGCATATCTGTTTCAATGCTGCGCCGCTGTTGATTCAGCTCATCAAGGCGTAAGGCAATCATTTGTGCCCGTGGATAATCTTGTGCTAACAAACATTCAATGCCTTGTTGAATATCATCCAGCCGCCCCGCCGCGTTAATCCGTGGCCCCACAATAAAACCGAGATCGGTAGCGGTAATTTGCTGTGCTTCTCTGCGGCCCACCGCCAGTAGCGCCAGAATTCCTGGCCGACATCGCTGTTCGCGAATTCGCGCTAATCCTTGGCGCACTAGAATGCGATTGTTGTAATCTAGCGGCACTACATCGGCAACAGTGCCCAGTGCTACTAAATCAAGATATTCAGCAATATTAATCTGGGCAGCTTGATGCTCGGGGTTGTGTTCGCGAAACCATGCGCGTAGCGCAAGTAAAATATAAAAAGCAACACCCACCCCCGCCAGCTGCTTGGAAGGAAAGCTACAATCAATACGATTTGGATTCACGATAGCATACGCATTTGGTAACTCTTTGCCCGGTAAATGATGATCCGTAACAATTACGTTCATGCCTACATCATTCGCCCGTTGCACACCAGCATGGCTACTAATGCCGTTATCAACGGTAATCAGTAAGTTAGCACCCTCTTTGTGCGCATATTCGGCAAGATTTGCCGATAATCCGTAACCATCAGCAAATCGATTCGGCACTAAATAAAACGCTCGCGCGTGCTGTATGTCGCGAAAGAAACTCATTAACAGCGCAACACTGGTGGCGCCATCAGCATCAAAATCCCCACAAATGCAGATACTTTCGCCCTGCATAATTGCCGTAGCAATCCGCGCTGCCGCACGTTCGCAATCCGTAAGTTGTTGATAATGAACAAGGCCTTTGGCGGATAAATCCAGCTGATCTGCGTGTTCAACACCGCGATTGGCATACACGCGCTGCAAAACGCTCGGAATATGGCTCGGGAAATTAGTAGTGGTGCGCGGCTCACGCCGGCGAATTTGTATCGGAGAGCTCACTGCGTATCTCACTCATATGCAACGACCGTGAAGAACAATCGGGAAATTCAAAACTAGCTACGCAATTGCGCACGAACACAGAGCATTCTAGCATTAGCATGGGCTTCTGCCTACACGGTAACTAGCCCCGTGGATGATGTGTTTCATGCAACTGCTTCAAACGAGCCTTGGCCACTTCAGTGTAGATTTGTGTAGTGGCAATATCGCTATGCCCTAAAAGCATTTGTAAGGCACGGAGATCAGCGCCATGGTTTAATAAATGTGTAGCAAATGCATGGCGTAACCGATGTGGTGATATACCTTCCGGCAACCCGGCTTGTTGCGCATAAATACGAATTCGATGCCAAAATGTTTGCCGGGTCATTTGCTTGCCACGATTCGATACAAATACCACATCGTGATTGGTTTTTAGTAGATCAGGCCGGCCATGGCGTAAGTACTCTCCAAGCCAATGCAATGCTTCTTCACCCAGAGGTACCAAACGCTCTTTATTGCCCTTACCTACTACGCGCACTAAACCTTGCCGCACACTAAGCTCATTCAACTTCAGTTGCACCAATTCAGTAACCCGTAAGCCTGTTGCATACAATACTTCCAACATCGCTTTATCGCGTAAACCCAAGCTGGTATGCACATCTGGCGCCGCCAATAGCGTTGCTACCGCGTCTTCTGATAGTGATTTCGGTAAAGAAGCGGGTTGTTTTGGGCTCTGCAAGTGCGCACAAGGATCATCAGTGCGCCCATGTTGCTGCATTAACCAACCGAAGTATTTGCGCGCAGCACTTAAAAAACGTGCTTGGGTGCGGGGGTGTTTTCCTGATTGGCGCAGATACGCCAGATAGTTTTCCAAATGCTCACGGTTAGCATCGGCAAGCGCACATGATTGCGGCTCTAACCACTCGGCGAAATGGCGTAAATCAGAACGATAAGCAGCCAGGGTGTGTTTACTTACACCCTGCTGCAACCATAACTTATCAAGAAAAAGATCGAGATCCATGAGCTCCTAAATACTGCGCTACATTACGCATTAGGCGGTTAATTTACCACTTTGGTAATCCATAAAGGCTTGCCGTAACTCTGCCTCTGTGTTCATCACAAATGGACCATACTGGGCGATCGGCTCGCCAATAGGCTTGGCTGCCATCAGTAAGAAATGCCCTTCTGCACCCGTTACTAAGCTTACCTCAGCATCCGCATCAAGCTCAATTAGTTCGCCCGCTTGTACTTCTACACCCGCCACTTGAATGGCTCCTTGGTATACATACACTAAGCGAGTTTGCTGGCCTTGTTGGGGCAGTACTAAACTCACACCACCAGGCAAACGATAATCCAAATATAGGAAATCACGACCTGGCGCTTTTACTGGCCCAGTTCGGCCATTAAAATCACCACTTAATACCCGCACAATGCCACCCTCAACGGCCACTTCTGGCACCGTGTCACCCGGAATATCCGCATATTCCGGGTCACTCATTTTTTCCGCTGCAGGCAAGTTAAGCCAAAGTTGAAAGCCCCACATTAAGCCGTCTTTCTGTTTTGGCATTTCTGAATGAATCATGCCCCGGGCTGCTTTCATCCACTGTAACCCACCCGTGCTAATTTCACCCGTGTTTCCTTTCGAATCTTCGTGCGCCATATTGCCAGCTAACATGTACGTTAGTGTGCAAAAACCACGATGTGGATGCGGTGGGAAACCGGCAATATAATCATTGGGGTCATCAGATTTAAATTCATCCAGCATCAGAATTGGATCTCGATGGCGAAACGCTGGTTGATTAATAACGCGCTTTAGCTTAACACCCGCACCATCTTGTGCTGGCATGCCACGTACGCGATGCTTAATAATTGCACTGGCCATAAATACACCCTCGCGCGGCTCACTAACAAGGTTAAGGAGCCGCTTTATAAATCATGAAAACTATTAAGTATTAAGCGAATTTTTGTCTATCATGTGGGGCCATAAAATCGATTTCTGGCCCTTTTGGCACTACACCCGTAGGGTTGATCATGTCGTGGCTTACGTAATAATGCGTTTTAATGTGGTGCATGTTTACGGTTTCCACTACCCCCTCAACTTGATAAAGGTCGCGCACAAAGCCCCACAAGTTGGGGTAATCAACAATACGTTTTTGATTACATTTAAAGTGCCCTACATAAACCGCATCAAAACGAACCAGTGTGGTAAATAAACGCCAATCCGCCTCGGTAAGGGTATTGCCCGTTAAATAACGGCTTCCCGCAAGAGTGTGTTCAAGCTCATCTAGCGCAGCAAATAAACTGGTAAATGCTTCTTCATAAGCCTCTTGCGAGGTGGCGAAGCCGCTCTTGTATACACCGTTGTTCACGTTGTCGTACACCATGTTATTTACTTCATCAATCGCCGTACGCAGATGTTCCGGATAGTAATCATCCTGATTGCCAGTTACTTCATTGAAAGCACTGTTCAACATCCGAATAATATCTGCCGATTCATTACTTACAACGGTTTTCTGTTGCTTATCCCACAACACCGGCACGGTTACTCTACCACTGTAATCTGGGTTGGCTTTGGTATAAATTTGATACATGAACTCAAGATCATATAACGGATCTGCAAGTTCAGTTCCCGTTCGGAACTCCCAGCCATTTGCCAACATTTCCGGGGCCACAGCGGAGAAAGTAATGTGCTCCTCTAAACCCTTAAGTTTTCGAAAAATGAGCGTTCGGTGAGCCCAAGGGCAAGCGAAAGAAACATACAAATGATATCTGCCCGATTCAGCCTTGAAGCCACCGCTACCGGTTGAGCCGGCACTACCGTCAGCCGTTACCCAGTTCCGAAATTGTGCTTCAGAGCGCTCAAAGCGGCCACCTGATTTGCTGGTGTCATACCATTTATCTTGCCATTGGCCATCTACTAATAATCCCATAATGCTCTCCTTTTTTTCAATGTGTGCAGTATAGGAAGATGTAAACGGCGGCACAAATCGCTGGCTGCAAAGCGCATATTCATTTAGTGCATAGCGATAATTTTTATTAATCGAAAAATGAATAGTGGTAAGATGTATACAAGAAACCAGTAGGTGTAAGCAGCTCTAACTCTGCACTGATCAGCTATTTATTACCGCTGAAGCACCTTACAGAAAACACTAACGAATGGTATCGAGCACCGTTTGTGCCGATATCGAGCTAGCATCTTGCTGCAGTTGCGCGTGAAGCTGCTGATAACGTTGGTATAGTTGAGTATTATCGCCAGTGAGCAGCTGTTCTACCGTTGCGGCAATGTTGGCGCCACTCACTTCGTTTTGCAGTAATTCTTTTACCAATGGTTGTTGATAAGGTTTTTCGCCATGCTCTACGCCTGATGCAGCAGTATGCAGTAAGTTTGGTAAGGAGAAAAAGCGCACTTTCACAAAATGTTTAATAAGTTGAAAATTTAACCAACCAAAGCGGTAACACACCACCATTGGCCGTTTAATCAACATGGCTTCCAGCGCTACTGTGCCAGAGGCAAGAATGGTAGCATCGCTAGCAGCAATTACTGCATGGCTTTGGCCGGCGAATAAGTGCAAATTCAACTGTGCATTGCGCTCGGTTAAAGCTGCTAGAAACTGCGCCTTGCGCGCCTCGTTCACTAGTGGCACTAAAAACTGTAGTTCCGGATACTGTTTTTGCAAAGCAATAGCTGCATCAATAAAAGGCCCGGCCAAATGCCCCACCTCGCTACCGCGGCTACCAGGAAGAATCCCCACATATTGCTTTGTTTCATCCAGCTGCAAGCTCACGCGCGCAGCTCGTTTGCTTGATTCGCGGGGAAACTTATCTGCCAATGGATGCCCCACAAAGGTGTATGGCACCTGATACTGAGCATAAAAATCAGCTTCAAATGGCAGAATGCCAAGCACCATGTTAGTGGCTTCTGCAATGCCATAAATGCGCTTCGGCCGCCATGCCCACACCGATGGCGAAACATAATGGAGTGTACGAATGCCGGCCTTTTTCAATTTTTTCTCTATCGGTAGATTAAAATCTGGTGCATCAATACCAATAAACGCATCAGGCTGTTCTGCCAACATACGGCTCACCACCTGCTTGCGGGCCCGTAATAAACTCGGTAGTTGTTTTAGTACATCTACAAAACCCATCACAGAAAGAGTTTCCATTGCAAATAAGCTTTGCAAACCCTCCTCCTGCATCCGCGGCCCACCCACGCCAATAAAGCGCACTTGCGGTTGCAACTGTTTTAAGCCCGCCATTAAACTAGCACCAAGAATATCGCCAGAAGCCTCACCCGCAACAATGCCAATAAGCAAAGGGCGCTGTAAAGCGCCCTTATCCGCAACTTGTTGAGCTTCATTCATGTTCGAATGCAATTCTACCACCCTAAATGTGCCTTCTTGTGCAACTACGAAGCAGGGAATCCTTAAGGTCTTAAATCAAGGCCTTAATACAGGCCGGCATAAAGAACTTAAGGGCGAATGATACCGCGCTCAGAGTTCTCAATAAATTCAATAAAGCCAGCTAGTAACGGTTCGTTTAATGCCGCGATTTGCGGTAAAGATTCTGCTGTTGTAAGCGAGCTCCGATACAATAGTTTGTAGGCTCGCTTAATATTCTGAATTTGCTCAGCGGTGAAACCACGTCTACGTAACCCTTCGCTATTAATAGTGCGTGGTACGGCATTATGCCCTTGGGCCATCACATAGGGTGGTATATCTTGCACCACTACAGAGCTTACTGCCGCAAACGAATGGGAACCAATTTTACAAAATTGATGCACACCGGTGAAACCACCCAAAATTACGAAATCGCCCAAATGTACGTGGCCGGCCAATGTAGTGTTATTCGCTAAAATATTATGGTTGCCAATCATACAATCATGGGCAACATGCACATACGCCATAAATAAGTTATCGCTACCTATTTGCGTTAGGCTGTTGTCTTGAATTGTGCCACGGTGAATAGTACAAGCTTCTCGAAATACATTGCGATCACCAATAACTAACTCTGTTGGCTCGCCCTTAAATTTCTTATCCTGACAATCTTCACCAATTGAGCAGAATTGAAAAATATGGTTCGCTTTACCAATTCGCGTAGGCCCTTTCAGCACAACATGAGAATGGATAATACAATCATCACCAACCTCAACGTTTGGGCCAATCACCGTATAAGCACCAATACTTACATTGGCACCAATACGGGCTTTGCTATCAATAATCGCTGTTTCGTGAATCAATTAGGTTGTCCTTCTTGCACACATAATTTCCGCCGCACAAGCAAGCTTGCCATCTACTTCGGCGCGCCCAGTAAATTTCCAAATGCCGCGCTTTTCTTTCACAAATTCCACATGAAAATCAACGCGATCGCCGGGAATTACTTGGCGTTTAAAGCGTGCATTATCAATGCCCGCAAACAAATAAATTTCATCGCTGCCTGCTGCATTTTCCATCATTTTGAAACCCAATAGCCCGGTTGCTTGGGCCATAGCTTCCAGCAGCAAAACACCAGGAAAGATTGGATTGCCAGGGAAATGCCCCATAAATACAGGCTCATTCATGGTGATATTTTTAATCGCATGCAATGATTTACCGGGCACATATGAAATAACACGATCAATTAACGCAAACGGATAACGATGTGGCAAAATTTTCTGAATTTCTTGAATATCAAAGCCTGGCATCGCTTGGGCTTCGGTTGCTGTGTTGTTCAAACTAAATTCCTCCAACTACCCTTTCGGGTTTTCCAATTTTTTCTCAATAGCTCGAACCCGCATAAACAGCTCCGGCAACTGACGCACACGAGCGCCAGATTTAGCCCAAGTAGATTGATCAACTACCGGTAATGAAGATGCGTACACGCCCTTTTCAAGGCTTTTGGTAACCATTGTCATGCCGTGAATTTGTACCCCATCGGCAATCTCAATATGGCCATTAATTCCGGTAGCACCGCCAATCAAACAATGTTTGCCGATGCTAGCACTACCCGCAATACCGGTTTGGCCTGCAATCGCAGTGCCTTCGCCAATATGCACATTATGGGCAATCATTACCAAATTATCGATAATACAGTTGTCACTGATCACGGTGTCGTCGAGTGCTCCTCGATCGATAGTAGTATTGGCACCAATGTCTACATGGTTACCAATCACAACTCGACCCAGTTGGGGGATTTTAACCCATTTTCCACGTTCACTGGCCCAACCAAAGCCATCAGCGCCAATTACGGCACCAGAATGCACTGTGCAGTGTTCGCCAATTTGCACCTTATGGTAAATATTAACACCCTGCCATAAGCGCGTATGAGCGCCAATCACTGCATCTTCTCCAACAAAACAGTGGGCGCCAATAATGGCACCATCACCAATTTCTGCGCGCTCGGAAATCACGGCAAATGGCCCAATACTTACATTATTGCCAATTACGGCGCTAGGGGCCACATTCGCACTCGCATCTACGCCAATCGTTGCTTTCGGCGCATCATCAAATGCTTGCGCTGCATATGCATAAGCAAGATACGGGTTACTCGAGAGTAACGCATTGCCTAGTTTAGCTGGGTCATCATGCTGAGGGTGTAATATAACCGCAGCCGCTTGGGTGCTGCTAAGATGTGATTTGTACTTCTCATTCGCAAGAAAGCCGACCTGTTGAGGGCCGGCATTCGCGAGTGTGGCTAGCCCGGTTACCTGAAGCTCGCCATTTCCGCGAACTTCAGCACCGATTTTTGCCGCTAACTCATTCAGCGTCATTATTTATCCTTCTGCGCTTACTGCACTCGTATAATTACCTTTCGGTTACTAAAACACATTGCTGGAGTATCCAGCAATGTTAATCAACCATTTTAATCAACGATACGCTCGATGATTTGGTCAGAAATATCCATCGCTGCAGAGCTAAACAACATGCGCCCTTTGTCCATGATTAAATCATAGCCGTTTTCTGCAGCATATGCGTCTACAACCACAAACATTTTCTCTAGCAACTGATTACGCTCTTCGCTTTCACGTTGCTGCATGTATTGATTGATTTGCTCACCACCACGCTGTAAACCAGCTGCACGTTGGCGCAACTCTTCTTGGCCAGCGGCTAGTTCTTCTTCAGTCATTATAGCCTGGTCACGTTGCATACGCTCACGCAATTGTTCAAACTCAGTTTCTAACTGCTGCAACTGCGCTAAAGGCTCGGCAAACTCTTCTTCCAAACGCTGAGAGATAGCATCACGCTCTGGCATTTCTGCAAACACCCGCGCCACATCAATAACGGCAATTTTTGGTGAAGCATTTTGTGCCTGCGCTGGTGCTACACTGGCTACTAAAGCGATAAGCGCTGCAAATGTAATAGCTACTGCTTTCAAAGTTATATCCTCTCTCATAAAATTTTGGTTTTACAAATTAAAGGCTGTTGCCTCTAACTTGTTTATTCTGGTTTAAATTAGTTAAAAACTCCCTATAACGGTAGCGCTGCGTTCAACTGAATGCAAGCGCTATCCTTTCTTTAGAACGATGCACCAATATTAAAGGTAAATCGATCCTCAGCAGATGAATCCAATGATTTCAATGGAATACCAAAACTAAAGGTTAAAACACCCATAGGCGATAGCCACTGTACCGAGACACCGTAAGATGCCTGATAGTTCCCTGGATCACTGTAATCCCACAACACACCGCTACCGGTGGTTTGTAGATCACGGTACTCATTGTAATTAAACTCCGTATCCCAAACCGCTCCAACATCTAAGAACAGGCTGGTGCGCACCGAATTACGGCTATCTTCACCAACCAGCGGCGTAGGTACAATTAATTCCAAGCCACCCGTAAGAGTTGCATTACCACCAATAGAAGCAAAACGGGCTACTTCAATACGATCAAACTCTGGGCCCAAGGTAATAGTTGTTGGATTACCATCAGCATCCGGAGGCCCTTGAATCGATTGCGAACGGCGAATCAAACCACGTGGTCCAGCACGGTTTTGCTCAAAGCCCCGTAAACTATCCGAACCACCACCGTAAAAGTTCTCCCAAAACGGTAAGGTGTACTCCAGATCGCCATCACGGCCATAACCATTACCATAACCAGCATTCACCCGTGTTAATAGTACCCACTTATGGTCACTATCTAACGGCTTATAATGGCGGAAACGATAATCAATTTTAAAATATTGTAAATCACTACCCGGAACCGTAATTTTACCACTCAAGCGATTGCTAGTACCAGCTGTAGGGAACATACCACGGTTTAACGTAACGCGCTGCCATGCCGCAGAAAGGTTAAAGGCTTGAAAGTTAAGTGCCGTACCATTGCCATCAGCGTCGCGATATTTGTCATAAAACGCACGTATCTGATCGTAAGGATTTAATTGCGTAATATCACTGCTAGAATAACCAACCCCAAAGTTCAACCGATTATATTCGTTGATTGGGAAACCGAGGTCTCCAGCAATACCCCATGAACGCTGGTTATACTGCTGTAAATTTGCTTGGCGAGCATCAAAATCTTGGTAGTAAATTGAACCACCCAAGCTTATGCCATCATCGGTAAAGTAATTATCAATATATTGCAGTTGCACGCTGCGCTGGAAGCGGTTGCTATCCACTGTAAACGCCACTCGGTTACCACTGCCCAGGAAGTTTTCTTGGCTAATTGAGCCATTCAAACTAAACCCAGCGTAATCACCATAGCCTACACCAGC
>NZ_JBLRWZ010000015.1:0-57232 GCF_047920995.1 Aliidiomarina sp. | reverse complement strand
CGTTGGAATAGGGCAATTTCTTTCGCCTGCTTGGCGATCTGCGGCACAAATTGAATTGCCGAAGCGCCCGTACCGATTACCGCAATGCGCTTGCCGTGCAAATCATGCTCATGTTGCCAACGGGCAGAGTGGAAATGCACCCCCTGAAAATCATCTCGCCCGGGGATATCCGGATACTTGGGGTTGTTCAGCTGGCCGGTGGCAGAAATAAGAAACTGACAACTGAACACCCGGCCATCAGCAAGCTGCACATGCCAACGCATTTCTTGCTCTATGTAGCGCGCTTCCACAACATCGGCACTGAGCTCAATATGAGGCGTAATGCGAAACTTACTAACGCAATTTTCAATATAGGTGCGTATTTCCGGCTGTGGGCTAAAGCGGCGAGACCAGTGTGAGTGCGGCGCAAAAGAGTACGAGTATAAATGTGATTGCACATCACAGGCGGCGCCTGGGTAAGTGTTATCGCGCCAAGTGCCGCCAATACTAGCGCCGCGCTCTAAAATTACAAATTGTTCGTGGCCGCTTTGTTTGAGCCGAATGCCCATGCCAATGCCGCCGAAACCAGCACCGATAATTACAAATTGGGTATGAATCAGTTGCTGTTCTGTAGGCATAAGAAGGCGCTATCGTTATGTAATTGGTATGGCACCGCGAATAGCGATGGTGCCATGCCATTAGCTCGCCAGCACGATGCCATTAGTGCAGCACTCGGCAGCGGATGGTGCCAGGAATCTCTTTCAACTGTTCCAAGGCGTTATCGGCTTGTTGGCTATCCACATCCATTACCACGTAGCCTAATTCACTATCAGTTTGTAAGTACTGGCCGGAAATATTCACGCCCAGCTCGGCAAAAATTTGGTTAATGCGCGTAAGTACGCCCGGTTGATTGTGGTGAATGTGCAGTAAACGGCTGCTGCCGCCGTGCAGCGGTAAACTTACTTCTGGGAAGTTTACTGCTGAAAGGGTAGAGCCATTATCTGAGTATTTGATCAGCTTATGCGCTACTTCAGTGCCAATGTTCTCTTGCGCTTCTTGGGTAGAGCCTCCAATGTGCGGTGTAAGGATTACATTACTTAAGCCACGTAAAGGCGAGAGAAACTCATCGTTATTGCTTTTCGGTTCTTGCGGGAACACATCAATTGCCGCGCCTGCTAAATGGCCATTTTCTAGAAACTGCGCCAGCGCTGCTAAATCCACCACGGTGCCGCGAGAAGCATTTATCAGAGAGGCGCCAGTGCGCATCAATTCCAGTTCGCTGGCGGTGATCATGTTTTGGGTTTGCTCTGTTTCCGGCACATGCAAACTTACAATATCACTGGCTTGAAGCAGCGCAGGTAATGATGGCATCGGCAATGCGTTGCCCAAGGAAAGCTTGGTTTCAATATCATAAAACACAACACGCATACCTAGTTGCTCCGCCAATACGCCAAGCTGGGTGCCGATATGGCCGTAGCCAATAATGCCTAAGGTTTTGCCGCGCGCTTCATGGGAGCCGCCCGCCGATTTCAACCAACCACCTTGGTGGCAGGCCATATTTTTCTCCGGAATTTTGCGTAGCAGCATAATAATTTCCGCGAGCACTAACTCAGCCACGCTGCGGGTATTCGAAAAGGGCGCATTAAATACCGGAATACCGAATTCGCGAGCAGCGCTGGTATCCACCTGGTTGGTGCCAATGCAAAAGCAGCCAATAGCATTCAGTTTATCGGCGCGGGCGAGCACTTTGCGGCTCAGCTGAGTTCGCGAACGAATGCCCACAAAATGATAATCAGCAATCATGTCTGCTAGTTCATCTTCGTTAAATGCCGTGGTATGGCAATCAATTTGTGTGTAGCCATGCTGGGCAAAGCACTCTGCCGCGCTTTGGTGCACTCCCTCTAATAAGAGAATTTTGATCTTGTCTTTTGCGAGCGAGAGTACCGGCGACATCTGAAATTCCTTGTGCTTGCTGCTTAAAATTGCGGGTTAATCTTA
The DNA here is from genome assembly GCF_047920995.1 of Aliidiomarina sp. Taxonomy (NCBI): domain Bacteria; kingdom Pseudomonadati; phylum Pseudomonadota; class Gammaproteobacteria; order Alteromonadales; family Idiomarinaceae; genus Aliidiomarina; species Aliidiomarina sp. Next base: position 55,255 of record NZ_JBLRWZ010000015.1, on the reverse strand, counting down.
TTTTTCTAGTGTTTCTAACTGCTCGCCATCACTCAGTAGGGCAATATTTGCACCACGGGCAGCGAATAAGCCATTCGTAACTACACCGGTAATTTGATTGATTTTCTGCTCAAGGTCTACGGCGTTTTCGATATGCAGATTATAAATATCAAGAATAACGTTACCGTTGTCGGTTACAAAATCTTCGCGATAGATTGGATCACCGCCTAGCTTCACGATTTGCCGCGCCACATATGAGCGGGCCATTGGAATTACTTCAATTGGCAGGGGAAACTCACCTAGAACATTCACCAGCTTAGAGCTATCGGCAATACAAATAAATTGTTCGGCCACGGCGGCCACGATTTTCTCGCGAGTAAGGGCGCCACCACCACCTTTAATCATGTGCAGTTGGGCGTTAATTTCATCGGCACCATCAACATAAATTTCTACGCGATCTACACCGTTTAAATCATATACCGGAATACCATGCTGTTTTAAGCGCTGGGTAGAAGCTTCAGAGCTACTTACCGCACCCTCAATCTCGTGCTTCATGCTCGCTAGTGCATCAATAAAATAATTTACCGTAGAGCCAGTGCCAACACCCACGATCATGTCGGGTTTAACATAGGCAATCGCAGCTTCTGCCGCATGTTGTTTCGCTCGGTTTTGTGCGTTTTCGGTAGGTTGTTGCATAGATGTACCCATTACTCGGAATCCTTGGATTTAGCGGGGCCAGTAAACTGGTAGAGAATGGAACGATATTATACGGCTAATCGTTACCACTGCTAGTGTTAAATTGCCAAGTGCGGCAAGGTGTAACTATTTGGGCAATGGGCACATCCCATGAAGCAACAGGCAACTGCTCAGCGTACTGGCAATCATGGGCAATACCCACGCGCTGCAAATTAGGGTAACGATTCATACTACAGCCGGCTAGGGTTCTATCATAAAACCCGCCGCCCATCCCCAAACGGTTGCCATGGGCATCGAATGCTACCAGCGGCATGCATACTAAATCGATAGCACTTAAAGGCATAATATCTTGGCAGCGCATACGCGGCTCGGGAATATTAAACTTGTTCGCTACCAGCTCCGTATTGGCGTGATAGCGCAAAAATAATAACTGATTAGGCACCACCGGATGTAGCACCGGCACCGCCACGGTAATCTCACGTTGCCACAGAGCGTGAATAGCAGCCGCTAAGCTTGGTTCCCCATCATTGGCAATGTAGGCAGCAACACAACGCACAGGCGTAGCACTCACCATCTCGGTAAGGTGTTTTGCAATTGCGGCACTTGCCTGCTGTTGTTGTTCATCAGAAAGGGCTTGCCGAGCAGCTCGGTATTGTTCCCTTAGCTGCTGGCGCAACAGGCTCTGCTGGGTTGTGTTGTGTTGCACTGCCGCGGCATGTGTTGCTGTGCTTTTATGCGAAGAGTTCGGCAAATTTAGGTCCTTTTGCGTTCGATTGCGCACCATACGCTTTACAGTACCCTGCACAAGTTGCGAAACTTGGAGTATGCTAACGTTTCAATAACAATTTGCTCATCATGATAATAATAGGCTGATTCATGCGTGTAATTCAATCGGTTCGCCGTATTCTAATCTGTAGTGTTGCAGTGCTGTGTGTAAGTGTTGCCACCCCATTCGTAATGCCCAACTCGGCAATTGCCGCCGAGCCTGTGCAACAAGGGCCATTTTCACGGGTAATTCTGCGTGGTGGCATTTTGGTAAACGGTGAAGGCGCGCCACCCGTAGGCCCGGTTGATATCGTGATTGAAAATGATCGTATTGTGCGGGTTGATGTAGTGGGCTACCCAGGTGTGCCTATTCGCGAAGGTGGCCGGCCCACGGCTGGCCCTGGCGATCATGAAATTGATATCAGCGGCCATTATGTATTGCCGGGCTTTGTGGATATGCACGGCCATATTGGTGGTTCGGCACCGAATATTCCACCAGAGTATGTTTATCAACTATGGTTAGCGCACGGCATTACTACGGTTCGCGAACCGGGTAGTTTTCGTGGCCTCGAGTGGACAGTAGATCAAGCCCAACAAGCGGCTGATAATGCCATTGCCGCGCCGCGTATTATTCCCTATGCAGGTTTTGGCAGAGGCTCTAGTGAGCCCATCATTTCTGCTGAGCAAGCGCGGGCATGGGTGCAAGGTGCCGCAGCCCAGGGCGCTCAGGGCGTGAAGTTTTTTGGTGCCCCACCACGGGTGATTGCAGCTGCTATTTCCGAAGCCAATGAGCTTGGCCTCGGTACCATGATGCACCATGCCCAGTTGAATGTGGTGCGCACTAATGTGCTTGATTCGGCGGCCATGGGCCTTACTACCATGGAACATTGGTACGGCTTGCCAGAGGCCTTATTTACCAATCAGGTTATTCAGAATTACTCACCAGATTACAATTATCAGAATGAACAAGATCGCTTTAGTGAAGCAGGGCGTTTATGGCAACAAGCTGCAAGGAAAGGCAGTGATCGCTGGAACTATGTGCGCGATAAGCTAATCGAGCTTGATTTCACGATTAACCCCACGCTTACTATTTATGAAGCCAGCCGCGATGCAGCGGCCCAACGTAATGCTGAATGGCATGCGGAATATACGCTGCCTACGTTAGAGCGTTTCTTCACACCAAGCCGATATGCGCATGGTTCGTATTGGTTCGATTGGACCACGGATGACGAGATAGCTTGGCGCGAGAACTACCGTTTGTGGATGGAGTTTTTAAATGATTTCAAAAACCATGGTGGCAGAGTTACCACGGGCTCCGATTCCGGTTACATTTATAAAATCTATGGCTTCGGCTTTATTCAAGAGCTTGAACTATTACGCGAAGCTGGTTTTAATGCGTTAGAAGTTATTCGCGCCGCAACACTTTCTGGTGCCGAAGCGCTTGGCTTAGAAGATGATATCGGTAGTGTAATTCCAGGTAAAAAAGCGGATTTAGTGATTTTGCGCGATAATCCCTTACGCAACTTTAAGGTATTGTACGGCACTGGCCATTATCGTTTAGATGATAATAATCAGCCAATGCGAACTGATGGTGTGGTGTATACCATGCGCGATGGTATTCTTTATGATGCAAAAGCAATGCTGAAAAATGTGCGTGATATGGTTCGCGCAGCAAAAGAAGCGGAAAGCGAATAAGGTAAACTTATGAATAATTCAGTGCTAAGCAACGTGGTAAATAAAATTGCAGCCTGCAAATTGTTAGGCTGCAAATCGCGTTTAGCGTATCAAATGCTGCGGCGCACCGCTTCGAAGCCGCGTGTACTCTTGCCTTTGGCTGGCTGCATGGTAATTACCGCCTGCCAACCCATGTATAGTTTAGAACTGAAAGGTGAATGGCGAATGCATACCATTCACACCACATCGTTGGCCACCTTATCAACCGAAGAAACGCTACGTTGGCGTGATTATCGCGCAGATTTTGGCGATCGCAATATTCGTTTTGCCGGGCGAGATTGTATTAATCCGGATATCACTAGTGATTGGCAGCAACTTGGCGTAGTGGCCAATCGCATTGGTATGAACCCAGATATTTTCGCTTTAAATCTCGAAACACCAGTGCAGTTGCTGTATATCGAATGCGAAAATGAAGCGCGGTTTGCGTTTGGTAGCGAAATTATTCGTATCGATGAGAAACGTTTGATTATGGCGCATGAAGGGGTGATGTTTGAGTTCCAGCCGCATTAAACGTGAGGGTGTTCTTTGTTAGGGTGTTCTTTGTTGGGTGTTCTCCAAGGTGCCGCTACATCGTGGTAGCCCTTGAACCCACTGGCTCAAGGCGGGTGCTGAGCAGGCTACTGTAGGCTTCCCGCTGCAAGGCGGGCTTGCGCACTGGTAACCCGACAGGACCCTATACTGACGGTATCGGCTCAGGGACATGCAGACGTTGGCAAACACCCCAGAGAACATTGTTTGTGCAACTTGGTTAGTACAACGTACGTTAGTATAACTTATTCCGCGTTAGAACTGGAGGGTGGCAGCGTTGGTTTCGTTTCGTTTGCTGAAGATTTAGGCTGCCCCATCGCTTTTTCAATCGTGGCTTGTAACAAGCTGATTTTATCTTCTAGTGCGGCAATTTTCTTGCCTTCGGTAGCACGCTCTTGAATCCATTCATGGCACAAATTCAGTGCCGCCATGATCGCAATCTGCTCCATATTGGTGAGCTTCGTGCTCGCACGTGTTTCTGCCATGCGGGTATCTAATTGCTCAGCAGCTTCACGTAACGCAGTTTCTTGCCCAGCAGGGCACATAACGCGATAGTTACGGTCGAGTATTTTGATGTCTACAACATTATCACTCATGTGTTTTCCCTCTAAGCTAGCGCGCTATTACCTGATAGTTTAGTTAATAATTGGCGCAGCAACTAATACAGCAATCCGATGCCAAACATTGCACTGTTTTGGTATTTTTTTACGTAGTAACCATAATAGCGCGAAGCATAACGAGAGCGCAGCAAAGTTGCAATGAGATTAACACAGCTTTTCTGGCTGCAAACGGTGTGTGGTGGTAGGATTACATTAAATTTAAGTAGCAAGAGTGGAATTTATGAGCGAAGCCTCAGCGCAAACCTTTGAACAGTTATCTCGGCAATTGCAAGAAGAGCAAATTATTCTATCTGCCGCAGAAGTGCACGGCATGTTGGCAGGTTTAGTGGCGAGCAGTGCGCCAAGCAAAGAGCGCGAGTGGTTGTTGATTATGGCTGATTTGGCCAACGAAGGGCACAAATTTAGCGATTCGATGATCAATACGTTGGAAGTATTGCACCAACAAACCATAGTAGGCCTAAGTTGCAGCGATTTAAGCTTTCAACTGATTCTGCCAAGTGATGACGATCCACTAAGCGAGCGTTTACAGGCGCTAACGGAATGGGCGCAATGTTTTTTGGTAGGATTTGGCGTAAATCAGCAAAACTTAGCGGCCGCTTCAGATGATTTAAAAGAGGCGATTCAAGATCTCGCCGAAATTTCCAAGCTTTCCACGGATGTGGCGTCTGGTGAAGATGATGAGCGGGCGTTTTTCGAAGTAAGCGAATATGTTCGCATTACCGCCATTATGTGTTTTAACGAGTTAAGCACAAAACCAGCACCGGCTCCGCCAACTAGCTCAACGTTACACTAGAGAGCAACATACATGATTGAAGTAAGTGAGTTGCAACAGCGCCGCGCGGCCTTCATGGCCAGTATGGTGCCTGGTAGTATCGCGATATTTCCCGCAGCGAAAGAAGTGGTTCGCAGCCGCGATACACACTTCCCGTTCCGCCAAGATAGCGATTTCTTTTACCTTACCGGTATTAATGAGCCCGATGGTTTACTCGTATTGGCGCCAGAACTAGAAGAGCCTGAAATCCTGTTTGTGCTGCCGAAAGATGCCCATGAAGAAGTGTGGCATGGCCGCCGCTTAGGCTGTTTGCAAGCGGGGCACGATAGCGGTATTCAGGCCTGCTACGAAAACACCAAAGTGGCCGAACAACTACCGCAACTCATGGATGGCCATTCTGATTTGTATATCGCTTTCGATCAATTTCCAGAGTTTGAAGCCGAATTGCAATTAATGCTGCGTACTTTACGGGCGGCACCTAAGCGCACTAAAACGGCGCCCGAGCGTTTACATGATCCGCGCGCGCAATTGCACCAACAACGGTTAATTAAAGGCCCAGCCGAACAACAATTAATGCGCCAAGCAGCGGAAATTAGCATGGCTGGGCATCGCCGTGCCCTTAATTTTGTGCGCCCTGGTGTATTTGAGTATCAAGTAGCCGCTGAGCTTGAACATGAATTTGTAACCCGTGGTGCGGCCGGCTCAGCCTATGCAAGCATTTGCGGTGGCGGCAACAACGCCTGCATTTTGCATTACACGGCCAATAGCGATGTATTGCATGATGGCGATCTTATTTTAATCGATGCTGGCGCCGAGTATCAGGGTTACGCTGGCGATATTACCCGCACTTTTCCGGTGAATGGCAAATTCACCCCAGCCCAGCGGGAAGTGTATGAACTGGTGTTAGCCGCACAACTGGCGGCAATGGCCGAGTTGCGTCCGGGTTCGAGTATTCCCCGTGCCCAAGATGCCTGTATTGATGTGCTTACCGAGGGCTTAATTAAGCTAGGTATTTTAACCGGCGAGTTTAAGCAGCATCGTGAAGCTTTAAGTTGTCGGCAGTTTTATATTCATGGCTTAAGCCATTGGCTTGGTTTAGATGTGCACGATGTGGGCGCTTACCAACAAGATGGCGTGCCAATGCCGTTGGTTCCGGGCATGGTGCTCACCGTAGAGCCGGGCTTATATTTTGCCAGCGACGATGAGCGTGTGCCGGCCCGTTACCGCGGTATGGGCGTGCGCATTGAAGATGATGTGCTGATTACCGCAAAAGGGCATGAGAACCTCACCGCTGGTGTACCGAAAAGTGTGGAAGGTATTGAAGCATTGATGGCACAAGCACAGCGCACGCGTAAATCTGCCAAGGCGCAGAACCGAGAATCGCAGCATGCCCAGTAATTCGCGCGCGAATGCAAAAAGCAGTGTTGATATTGCCATTGCCGGCGGTGGGTTAACCGGCTGTTTAGCGGCGTTGGTGATGCACCGGCGTTTCCCGCAGGCAAATATTGTACTTATTGATCAACAAAACGGCACGCCCCAACAAGATCCTCGTGGCTTAGCGCTAGCACTGCGCACCCAACAAGTGTTGGCGGAATACGGGGTGTGGCAAGGCGAGTTAGCAAAAAGCCCGGCGATTCAACACATTCATGTATCAGATGCCAACTCACCGGGCAGTACCATGCTGCATGCGCAACAAGAAGGTATTGATGCGCTAGGTTATGTGGCCATGGCGGGGTTGTTACAGCAAGAACTCTCTAATGCTTGCGCGCGTGCCAGCACCGCTGGCAACCAAACAGGCAGTTTCGAACACTTGCAAGGCACCGCGGTAGCTTCATTGGCGGCGGAAAATACCGCAATGCAGCTAAAACTTTCCGATGGCCAAGAGCTGGCGGCGAAGCTACTTGTGGTGGCAGAAGGCTCGAATTCGCCTACCCGCGCGATGCTCGGTGTGCAAATGCAGCGCGAAGCTTATGCACAAGTAGCAGTAGCAGCGCGCGTGGAATATGCACAGCAGCATGGCAATGTGGCCTATGAACGATTTACCGCTGAGGGGCCAGCAGCGTTATTACCGCAAGGCTCTAAGCATGCGGCGCTGGTATGGTGCATGCACCCAGAGCGAGCAGCTGCGTTGCAACAACAAAACGATGCCGATCGCACTCGCGCGGTGCAGGATATTTTCGGTGCTGCTCCCGGGCGCATCGTGAACTGTGAATACCAAGCAACCTTTCCATTGCAGCTGGCAATGGCAGAACGTTTTATTGGCCATCGCAGCGTAATTATTGGTAATGCTTGCCATACCCTGCACCCGGTAGCTGGCCAAGGCTATAATTTAGGTGTACGCGACATTCTCGATTTGGCCAAGTACATTAGCGCTGAAGATGCCGGCGCTATGGCGGGCTTGAATGCCTACCAACAGCAACGGCAACGGGATTATGCAGAAATTATTGGCCTAACCCATGGCTTGGTAGCTGTGTTTTCTAATCAAGATACATTGTGGCGGAATATTCGTAGTAAAGGCTTATATGCGTTACGTAGTTGTTCTCTGTTAAGTAAACCCCTAATGCGTAAAGCAATGGGTTTTCGAACACTGTGGTAAACAATGTGGTAAACAAAAAGGGTAAGGAAAAGTAATGGCGTTGCATAGAACCCAAGTAGCAATTGTTGGTGGCGGCATGGTTGGCTTAGCCTTGGCCTGCGCGTTAGCGAAAGCTGGGCGCAAGGTGGCAGTAATTGAACGCGATGCCAATGCGGGCCAGTTACCGGAACAGGCTACTCAGCGGGTGAGCGCAATTAACTTAGCAGCACAGCAATGGCTTACCGATATGGGCGCCTGGCAGCACTTACCAAGCGAACGTTTGGGTGCCTATCAGGGTATGCATGTATGGGATCATGATAGCTTTGGCGAAATTACCTTTAATGCCGATGATGTTGATTTACCGAGCCTGGGCACCATTCTTGAAAATGCCGTTTTAACCGCAGCACTTTGGCAACAAGCCGAGCAGCTTGGGGTAACACTGTACGCTGGCGCGAGTATCGCGGCGGTGGAATACCATGAAGATGATGCCACTATTCAACTGGAAGGTGGTGATGTAATTTTGGCGCAGTTAGTAGTAGCGGCCGATGGTGCGCGTTCCAAGTTGCGCGAACAAGTGGGCACCCCGGTTATCCACCGGGATTACCAGCAAGCCGGCGTAGTGGCTACCATTCGCACCAGCGAACCGCATAACGGCATTGCTAGGCAGGCTTTCTCAGTTGGTAGGCAACAGGCGTTACCTGGTGGCCCATTGGCATTATTGCCGCTGGCCGATGCGCATACGTGTTCCATTGTGTGGAGCGCACCGCTATTGGAAGCCGAGCGTTTATGCGCCTTATCGGCAGAGGAATTTAACAAAGAACTGAATGTAGCAAGTAACCAATGTTTAGGGTTACTTACAGTGCAGAGTGAGCGGGAGCAGTTCCCCCTTACCATGCGATATGCGCAAAAATGGGTATATGGGCGGCAAGTATTGGTGGGCGATGCTGCGCACACTATTCACCCGTTGGCTGGGCAAGGGGTAAACCTTGGTTTCGGCGATGCGCATTTGTTAGCGCACGAGATAACTGAATTAGGTACGTTAAACGGCCAATTTGATAGCCAGCAATTGCAACGCGCATTGCGCCGCTATGAACGCGCCCGCAAGGCTGCAGCAGTGCGCCATATTGCAACCATGGAAGGCTTCCACCAACTCTTCACCACCCGCAATCCATTGGTGAAACTGAGTAGAAGCATCGGTTTACAGTTGGTAAATCAAGCCAAACCGTTGAAAGATTATTTCTTGCGGCAAGCGAACCAACTGGATTAAGGGTTTAAATAATCCTGCAAGTACGCCAGTAAATGCTCGGCAGCATCGTTGTTCGGTTCGCCGTGGCGCTCTAAATAAATGCCCACAGTACCCAATGCTGGCAACTCGGCGCCCCGTAGTTCAATTAAATCTGCCGGCAACGAGCTACGCGCCAATACAGTAATACCCAAATCGCTTTTCAAAGCGCTGCTAATACCGGTGAGATCACTATTGGTATAAGTAATGCGGCACGGTTGCCCAGCGGCTTTCAGTGCTTGCAGCGTGCGGCGGCGATAAATGCAGCCTTCCGCAGCAAGCACCAAGGGCACATTGCGTTGCCATTGGTAATCAGCGCGGCCAGCTACCCAAATTAAAGCATCTTCTTTCACTTTCACCGCATCGGTGGGTGCTTGTTCGGCTACGGTAAGAATAATATCAAACTGGCCACGGCTGGCGCCAAGGCGCAAATCTCGGCTTAAGGCCGAGGTTACTTCCAAGGTAATTTGTGGATAACTGGCGGCAAACTGACCGAGAATGCGCGGTAATAGCGCGGTAGCAAACTCACTGGGAATACCTAACCGCACTTGCCCAGAAATTGGTGCTTTGGCGAATTTAGCCAGCAATTGATCGTGCATGGCCAACAGTTGCCGCGCACCTTGGTATAGCTCTTGCCCGGCCGGCGTAAGTTTTAGCTTGTTGCCTTGGCGTTCAAATACCGGGTGTTCAATGCGATCTTCCAAGCGTTTAATTTGCAAACTGATGGCCGGTTGCGAGCGGCCCAAACGTTCTCCGGCTTGGGTATAGCTTTGCAAATCGGTAACGGTAATAAATGAGCGCAAACTTTCTAACGATAAACTATTCATAATTGCAGGCCTAAAGCATAATCAAGCAGGTTGCATTTGCCATGAAATAAGCGAATTAACTCGCTGAATTTATGCATAATTTCATGGGTACAACGCTAGTTTTGTATAAAAATTATCAATCACATGCAGTTTATCATAAATTTTATTAATAGCATTATTGCCCTTTTTAATTTGTTGCTTATCGGTTGTGCTTCTATAATGGCTGCCATTCAAACTGCATAAAAAACCAACAGAGAAGTGATGGCAATTATGGCTAACAATACTGCAGCTCAACGTACTCCACTTTACAACAATCATGTGCAAGCGGGCGCGAAGATGGTTGATTTTCATGGCTGGGAAATGCCGCTCAACTATGGTTCGCAAATCGAAGAGCACCACGCAGTGCGTCGCGATGTAGGCATGTTTGATGTATCACACATGACCATCGTGGATGTAACCGGCCGTGATGCCAAGCCATACTTGCGCCATTTGTTGGCGAATGATGTAGCCAAGTTAACTACCCCAGGTAAAGCCCTGTACAGCGCTATGCTGAACGAAGAGGGTGGGGTTATCGATGATTTAATCGTGTATTTCTTTAATGAAGATTCTTACCGCTTAGTGGTAAATTCGGCAACTCGCGATAAAGATATGGCGTGGTTAGAACTACAAAGCGGCGAATTTGATGTGGCCATTACCGAGCGCACCGAGTTTGCCATGATTGCCTTACAAGGCCCGAATGCCAAAGCTAAAATTGCCAACCTAATGAGTGCTGAACAGCATGCGTTAATAAGCGAATTGAAGCCATTTGTGGGCGTGCAACTCGATGATTTATTTGTTGCCACCACCGGCTACACAGGTGAAGCTGGTTATGAGATCATTATTCCTAATAATAACGTAGCCGATGTATGGGAAAAACTCGTTGCAGTAGGCGTGCAACCATGTGGTTTGGGTGCTCGCGATACCTTGCGCTTAGAAGCGGGTATGAACCTGTACGGCCAAGATATGAACGAAACCGTATCCCCTTTAGCTGCCAACATGGGCTGGAGTGTTGCATTCGAACCGGCTGATAGAAACTTTGTAGGCCGTAGCGCATTAGAAGCATTAAAAGCAGCAGGCACCGAGAAGTTTGTTGGTTTAGTAATGGAAGAGAAGGGCGTGTTGCGCGGTGGCTTAAAAGTAATGGTAGATGGCGGCGAGGGTGTAATAACCTCTGGCACATTCTCACCTACTTTAGGCTACAGTATTGCCATGGCACGAGTGCCATTGCCAGTAGGCGAAACAGCACAGGTGGAAATGCGCAAAAAACTAGTTACAGTTAAGGTTGTGAAGCCTAGCTTTGTGCGTAACGGTAAAGCTGTAGTTTCTGCGTAACATTCTATTTAAACACTATTAACAATAAACGGCCTTTGGGCTTAGGTAAGGAATGAATCATGAGCAATGTACCAAACGAATTAAAGTATGCACCCTCACACGAATGGATTCGCGCAGAAGGCGACGGCGTGTACACCGTAGGTATTACTGAGCATGCTCAGGAATTGCTAGGTGACATGGTATTCGTAGAGTTGCCAGACGTAGGCGATAACGTAGCTGCTGGTGATGATGTTGCTGTTGCAGAATCAGTTAAAGCGGCCTCAGACATCTACGCACCAATCGCTGGTGAAGTATTGGCGGTAAACGAAGAGTTAGAAGATTCACCAGAATTGGTAAACAGTGACCCATACGGTGATGGCTGGTTATTTAAGCTGAAAGCTGATGATGAGAGTGAGCTAGAGAGCTTGCTAAACGCAGAAGGCTACGCGGCTTCTATCGACGAAGATTAATTCCCGCCGCCACGGAAGGCCCCCGCAACAATGCTGGGGCTTTTTTAATGATTTCGCAGTTTCTTTCGCACATTGATCTCAGGATACCAGGAACAGCACATGAGTAGTAAAACGCTAACCCAGCTAGAAAATAATCATGAATTCGTAGCGCGCCACATTGGCCCTGATCCGCAAGAACAGCAAGATATGTTGGCTGCCGTAGGCGCAAGTAGTTTAGAAGAAATGACGGCGCAAACCGTGCCGGGCTCTATTCTACGGGAACCTTTTTTGCAAGTTGGCGAATCAATGAACGAGCGCGATGCGCTGGCTCGCTTGCGCAAAATCGCCAAGAAGAACCAAGTGTTTTCTAGCTATATTGGTATGGGTTACTACGATACGCTTACCCCGAATGTAATTCTGCGTAATGTGTTAGAAAATCCAGGCTGGTACACCGCTTACACCCCGTATCAACCAGAAATTGCCCAAGGTAGATTGCAAGCGATTTTGAACTTCCAGCAGGTAACGATTGATTTAACCGGCATGGAAATGGCCAGTGCTTCGTTGTTGGATGAAGCAACTGCAGCCGCTGAAGCGATGGCAATGGCCCAGCGCGTAAGCAAATCAAAATCAAATGCGTTCTTTATTGCCAACAACGTGTTCCCACAAACGGTAGATGTAGTAAAAGCCCGTGCGGAAATGTTTGGCTTCGAGATTATTCAAGGCCCTTGGCAAGATGCAGCAGAGTACGATGTATTCGGCGCGCTTTTGCAAAGCCCAGCAGATAACGGTGCAGTGCTAGATTTAACTGATGTAATTGCCGCGGTGCAGGCGAAAAAAGGCTTAGTGGCAGTAGCTACCGATTTAATGAGCTTAATTGCGTGTAAATCTCCAGGTGAAATGGGCGCCGATATGGTGTTTGGTTCTGCGCAGCGCTTTGGTGTACCAATGGGCTATGGCGGACCACACGCTGCATTCTTCGCTACCCGCGAGAAGTTTAAGCGTTCATTACCTGGCCGCATTATTGGTGTATCAGTAGATACGCACGGTAAAACCGCGCTGCGTATGGCAATGCAAACTCGTGAGCAACATATTCGCCGCGAGAAGGCCACCTCTAACATCTGTACCGCGCAAGTATTGTTGGCCAATATTGCCTCGTTTTATGCCGTATTCCATGGCCCAGAAGGCTTGAAGAATATTGCTGGCCGCATTCACCGCCTTACCGATATTTTAGCGCTTGGCTTAAAGAGCAAAGGCGTGGAAATCGATAACGATACTTGGTTCGATACCCTTACCATTAAGGTAGCGGGCGGCGATCGCGTAGCGATTTTAGAGCGTGCCGCGGCAGCTGAAGTGAACTTCCGTATTGATCGTGATAACACCATTGGCATTAGCCTCGATGAAGCGAAAACCCGTGCTGATGTAGCGGCGTTGTTCGATATTATTTTAGGCGCAGGGCATGGCCTTGATGTGGCCGAGCTTGATGGCGAAGCGCAAAATAGCGATTCAATTCCAGCGCCATTAGCGCGCACCAGCAAGTTCTTAACGCACGAAGTATTTAACCAGTATCATTCTGAAACAGAAATGATGCGCTACATTCGTCAGTTGGAAGGCAAAGATCTTGCCCTTAACCACAGCATGATTTCATTGGGCTCATGCACCATGAAACTGAATGCTACTGCCGAAATGATCCCAATTACCTGGCCAGAGTTTGCTAACTTGCACCCGTTCTGCCCGCTTGAGCAAGCGCACGGCTATGCCGAGATGCTCAGCACGCTTGCAGATTGGTTAGTAGATATCACTGGCTACGATGCCATGTCGATGCAGCCAAACTCGGGTGCACAGGGCGAATACGCCGGCTTGTTAGCAATTCAACGCTACCACGCAAGCCGCGGTGAAGCGCACCGTAACGTGTGTTTAATCCCAGAATCTGCCCATGGTACCAACCCAGCATCGGCGCAAATGGCCAGCATGAAAGTTGTAGTAGTGGCGTGCGATGAGAAAGGTAATGTTGATATTGCCGATCTGCGCGAGAAAGCCGCTGCGGTTGCTGAAAACCTAAGCTGTGCAATGGTTACCTACCCATCTACCCATGGTGTATACGAAGAGCAAATTCGTGAGATTTGCGATATCGTGCACGAGTTCGGTGGCCAGGTGTACATGGATGGCGCCAACATGAACGCACAAGTAGGGGTTACATCACCGGGCTATATTGGTTCAGATGTATCGCACTTAAACCTGCACAAAACTTTCTGTATCCCGCATGGCGGCGGTGGCCCGGGTATGGGCCCCATCGGTGTGAAAAGCCACTTAGCGCCATTCTTACCCGGCCACGTGTTGCTCGATACCAATGGTTTAGCTAGAGGCAATGGCGCCGTTTCTGCGGCACCATTTGGTAGCGCAAGCATATTGCCAATCTCGTGGATGTATATCGCCATGATGGGCAGCGCAGGCCTTCGTGAAGCTACTGAAGTGGCCATCTTAAATGCCAATTACATGGCCAAACGTTTAAGTGAGCACTTCCCAATTCTATTTACCGGCCGTAACGATCGTGTTGCTCATGAGTGCATTATCGATTTACGCCCGTTAAAAGAAGAAACCGGCATTGCGGAAATTGATATCGCCAAGCGCTTACAAGATTATGGCTTCCATTCGCCAACCATGAGCTTCCCAGTTGCGGGCACGCTAATGATTGAGCCAACGGAATCTGAATCGAAAGCAGAAATGGACCGCTTCTGCGATGCCATGGCAGCCATTAAAGCCGAAATCGAGAAAGTTGCCGCAGGTGAGTGGCCAGCCGATAACAACCCATTGGTAAATGCACCACACACCTTGGCAGACATCACCAACGATTGGGATCGCCCCTATACTCGTGAAGAGGCCGTGTTCCCGAAAACTTGGTTACGCGATCACAAGTTCTGGCCAACCGTAAACCGCATCGATGATGTGTATGGTGATCGGAACTTAGTATGCAGCTGCCCACCACTTTCTGCGTATCAAGAATAACGGTGTGTTTGTTTCCCAGTAAATAAGATGTTTACTGGGAATAAATAAGCCGTTTACGGTTTAGTTTGTTGAATAAATAATAAGCAAGCATGGAAGTATTAATGAGCTTGCGCGTTTTGCAACGCACGAACACAGGGAACCGTTCATGAAATCCTCAGTATTCATCTACCACGTATCCCTTTTCCTGCCGTACTCGCTACGCTCGCCGATGTGGGCGAAACTATGTCGAAAGGTTGTCGATTGACAACCAATATTTGTTCGTCTACACTCCATCAAAAGATTTTTGATTAAGTATGCCTAGAAGAAAACATTCAAAAAAAGAAATTGAGGAAGCACTGAGTTACGCTGAAGAGCTCGGTTGGAGAGTGGAAGTAGGTGGTAGTCATGCTTGGGGTAAAATATATTGCCCTTACAACGATAAAGAGTGTCGTTGTGGTGAGTTTTGTATTTCAAGTGTCTGGAGTACACCTAGAAATGCTAGTAATCACGCCAAACAAATTAAGAGAGTTGTTGATAACTGCACTGCTCGGGATAGTGACCCGGAGGAGTAACTGATGAAAGAATTTGAATTTACCTTAAAATTTTCCCTTCCAGATTCTACTCAAGATCCGCAAGACTACATTGATGCTCTTGGAGAATCTGGCTGCGACGATGCGATTATTGGCATAGCTCAAAAAGGCCGTGTTGCGCTCCAGTTTACACGAGAAGCTAGCGATGCATTTTCTGCTGTAACATCAGCGATAGAGGATGTTAAATCAGCCATTCCAGATGCTAAATTAATTGAATCCACACCAGATTTAGTTGGGCTTACTGATATAGCTAAATTAATGGGAGTTACTCGGCAATATTTGCGTAAGTTAGAAACTACTAAGATAAACTTTCCACAACCTGTGCATAGTGGAAAAGTTGCAATTTGGCATCTTTCTAACTTTTTGCAATGGTACGAAGTATCTCAGCGTAAGCAAGTGAATATAACCATTAAAGAGATTGCGTCAGCAAATATGCAAATAAATATTGCTAAAGAATGGGCTCAATTAGATCATAGTACTAAATCAAAAATATCTTCGTTAGTACTTTAAGCGCATAACAATCAGATTAAGTCGATGGCAGGCTCGCTGGGACAGTAACACGGGGGCTCTTTCGCTTCGCTCGGATTTTAGCCCACGTTATGCTGCCCTTTATGTGGGCGTTATTTTTTATTTACTATTTGAGGATCGTTTATGTACCCAGGAGTAGCTTTATTAGCCATTATTGTTCAACTTACCATTATTATTGGGGTTATCGTTTTTGCAGTTAAATTACTTAACCGTATTACAGAGATTGCAGGTTCGCAAAAATCTATAGCTGAATCTCAAGCGAAGTTAATTAGTTTGTTAAGTAAAAAACAAACAACTCAGGATTCAGCTGATAGTTAATACGTAACAATGGCCATTAATATCAGTGTCAGCAGCGGAGTTAAAAACAAACTTCTAGCCGAAAACACCTAAAGCAAACAGGTATCACACCAACCAAACGGAAAGCCAGCAACTGAAGCGGGTTTATTGATTGGTGTGGGTACTGGTTGAATTTGATTTGCGTACTGGTAGGGCACCCATTGTTCTGCTTGCATGCGGGCGAAAGCTTGTCGCCAGAAGCTTGGGGTGAGCTGGTTTATGGCGCTGCTTTCGGCGTTGATTAACAGCACTAAGCCCATTTCATATTTTGGTGAATAAGATATTTCTGCGCGGAATCCTTGTACCCAACCGCCATGATAAATCAATTCTTCTTGTTGGAAATCGTATACCCGCCAGCCGAGGCCATAATGGGCATCGGTTAGGCCTTGGCGCCAATCGCGGCGGCGTAAATCGCGGCTGGTGCGTACTTTGCGTTCGCGGGTTGCGGCCACTGCCGATGGTGGTAGCACTTCGGGGTAATAGCCTAAGTGGGCGATTAGCCACTGGGCTAAATCGATCGCACTGGCGTTTACGCCTGCGGCAGCAGGAAAGTGATAATAATGGGGTGTTACTTCGCGGCTAAACCAGCCGTTACGGCCCCGAATATGCGCTGCTGCACGGTTTTCGTTGGCTAAATAGGCTTCTAAGCCATACGAAGCATGGTGCATGTTCAGTGGCTTAAATAACTCTTCTTGTACTAAGGCTTCGTAATTTTGGCCGGTTTTTTCGTGCAGTACATCTTCTACCAAACTGAACAATACATTTTGATACCCATAGCAAGCACCTGGCGTGCACATGGGGTTGATGCGGTTGAAGTGCGGAATAATGCGCTCGCGCGGGTATGCCGCTTCAATCAGGTTATCGTAAGCATTGGGAATGACCCCGGTGCTTTGCGATAACAAATGCTCTACGCGCAACTCGGTGGCGTACTCAGGGCTTTTGAATTGCAGCTCTGGAATATATTGGGTAACCGGATCATCTAAATTGAATGTGCCGCGTTCGGCGAGCAAGCTGGTAAGGCTGCCGGCAAAGGTTTTCGAAACCGAAGCAATACGGAATATGGTGCTTGCGTTTACCGGTTGGTTATCGGCTCTGCTGCGCACCCCAAAGGTTTTTAGCTCCACAATTTGATCGCGATGCACGATGGCATACACACCGCCGGGCACATTATCGAGTTGCAGGGCTTGCGCAAAAATATCGGCAAACTCGGGATATATGGATACCTTAGACGTATTCAGGTTTGCTATCGGCGCTTCTGCTCGCAGCACTTTCGGCGACAACACTGTCGGCGACAACATATTGGCCCAAGAATCCACATCGATTGCCGTGTTGATTTGAGTAGCACTAATTTGAGCAGCACTCACTTGTGCAGCATTGGCTTGGGCTGCGACAACAGGTGACGCAGCAGCCAGTGATAAGGCGCTACCAACAACCAGTGCCAGCAGCTTTTTGGGAATATTAGCGTGCACGTTTTTCAGATAAAACTTGGTCTATTAATTTAGTAAAGCTGAGCGCTGTTTCCGTGGTAATGCGGAAAAACTCTTCATCAGCTTTGTCGGAAGTATCGCGTGGTGAGTGGTAATCAGGGTGATCTGCCACACCAAAATACATAAACGGAATGCCTTCTACATGAAATGCGCCATGGTCTGAGCTCATTGTCCAATCCATCGTATTCCCTGCTCGCCATTTCGGCCGATCATGTGCCATTACAATTCGTGCCCCACTTTCCTGCTGAACTCGCCGCACCAAAGGTGCCAACCAAGGATGGTGATAGGTGCCCACCGCGTATAGCAGTTGATCGGTATCGCGGCTGAGCATATCCACGTTCACGTTAAAGGCGATATCATTCGGATTCAAGTGGCCGGTATTAAATAAAGCGTAAGCGCCGGCTAGGCCCTGTTCTTCACCATCCAGCGCCGCAAATAGCAGCGTGTGCTGGGGCTGATTTACACTGAAATACTCGGCGTAAGCTAACAATGCAGCAGTGCCAGAGGCGTTATCGTCGGAGCCATAGTAGATATCATCACCGCGCACGCCCAGGTGATCGTAATGGGCGGTAACCACAATGGTACGCAAGCTTGGATCTTGGCCAATAATGCTACCCAAAACATTTACGCCGCTTTCTACGCGCTCGCTACTGAATGGGTGCATGTAGCCATCACTTCCCGCTGGTGCTAAACCAAGCGCTGCAAAGCGTTCAATAATGTACTCACGGGCTTGGCGGCTGCCATCGGTGCCCGGTGCTCGGCCTGCGCGCTCGGCATCGGCTAACCAATGTAAATCGGCCATTAGCTGCTCTGCATCAATACGATGGGGTGTTTCGGCTGCGCCCGTAGCTGGGGTGATGGCTTCAATACGTGCTGCTTCACGATCGGTTAATACGGAAATAACAATGCTGCGGCCAGGCCACCATGCTAACAACACCAACAAAACGATAAGGCCAACTAGCCAATAGCGGCGTAACCATGATTGTTGCTTATGTTTTTCGGTATTCGTTGCACTCATTGCGGATTCCCATCATTTGTAGCCACTGTTTGTAGCACTTGTGGAGTAGCATTTAGCATTATTTTTCATTGCTACTATCTTATCTTACCCTGTGGCTGCTGCAAAACCTGAACAGATAGCATAGTATAAGCCCCTAACGGTATTTACCTCGCATTTTATTCCTCACATCACGAATGGCAAGCTAGAAATTTATGCAGAAACATGAAAAAGCAGAAAAACCAGCAGTAAAAGAACCCGGGTTAATGGCAAATATGCTGTTTAACATTTTCATTCCGGTGATTGTATTAATGCAGTTAAGTAGTGACGATCGCCTTGGTGCTGCCCCGGCCTTGGTGCTTGCTCTCGCATTCCCGATTGGCTTTGGCTTACGTGAGCTGTGGCAACGCAAAAAAATAAATGGCTTCTCGATTCTTGGTTTAGTAAGCGTATTGCTTACCGGCGGCATTGGCTTGTTGGAGCTAGATCCTGCCTATATCGCTATTAAAGAAGCTGCGGTGCCGGGGATCATTGGCTTGGTAGTGTGGGGTAGCCGTTTTACCCGCTTCCCGGTAGTGGAAAAAATTCTGCTGAACCCAAAAATGATGGATTTAGAGAAGCTGTATCAAACTCTAAATGAGCGGCAACAAACCGCATCGTTTCGGCGGGTAATTAACATTGCTGGCAATGCGGTGGCAGCGGCTTTTTTCTTATCGGCGGCCTTGAATTACTTTCTTGCTCGTATGATTGTAATCAGCCCTGCGGGAACAGAAGCATTTAATAATGAAATTGGCCGTATGACGGCGCTCAGTTTTCCAGTTATTGTATTGCCTACCATGATTATTTTGATGGGTGCTATATTTTACTTGTTCAAGCGTATCCATACGCTTACCGGTGAATCGGTAGAAACATTCTTGTTAGCAAAGGACTAAACACCGCCTGTGGTTACTGTTGATAGTAATGAATCGTTCAGTGTTCGAATTACTCGAGAACTCGGGGATTATCCAGAACACAAACTAGATATTTATCTGTTTGTGCCGGGTGAGTTGGGTTTAAATTTTGATTTGGTAACCGAGCGGGCGTTCTATCATCAAGCATTTCATGTGCAGCGTACCTACCACAGCCAAGTGCAGTTAGAACCCTTGGTGCGCAGCCGCTTAGTGCAGCGTTTAGCCAAACATGAAGAGCGCCCGGGGCCGGAATATCGCTTAAGCCTAAGTTTGTATGCCTATCAATATGTGAATGCGATTGAGCAAGAAGTAGGGCGCATTTTGCGTGATCGCCCAGAAAACTTGCGAGAATCGCTCGCCGAACTGCTTGATTTAAGTGCTACTATTTTGCGCAGGTTGCGCCGTACGGCACCAAAAGATGAAGGCTTGCGCCGTTATTACACTAACGTAGATAACTACCTTTCTTGGTTTTCTGAACAACAATTTTTGCGCTTATCGGTAGAGTTAGAGTTTGCTGATGATGAGCAAGATATTCGCGAATTATTGCTGCGTATTTCTCGCCGCGAATCGAAATACCGCGCCGAGAACGAATACAACTCGGAACGGGTGAATAGCGATAGCACGCGGGTATCGAATAAAATGCGCTTGTTACGCCGCTTAATTGAGTTTCCGGTTACCTTACGCCGCATCGGCCAAGAGCTAGGCAATATCGAAGAGCGGTTTGTGAAAGCCGGAGTGGCTGCGGTGGTAATGACCGCTGTTTCATATGCGGTGCTGCGTGCTCGCGATACCTTGGGTGATGTTACTGCTGTGTTTATTGCCGCCGTGGCCTTGTTGTATGCCGTGCGGGAAGTATTTAAAGACGATATTCGCCAGAAGTTATGGCTGTGGTTGCGCAAAGGGCGGCCAAAATGGCGCCATCAATATGTAGACCCAAATAATGAAAATATGGTGGGTAAATCGCTAGAGTGGATTGATTACAAAAATTTTGTGGATTTAGCCCCCGAGATTAAAAAAGCGCGGCAAGCTACCACGCCCCAGCGCGGTGAAACCGTGTTGCATTACAGCAGTTGGTCGAAAATGCTGCCGGCGCGTTTTTTAAGTGGTTATGCCACTACGCGCGAAACCATTGTGTTGGATTTGGAAGTGTTGGCGCCATTGCTAGAGCAAAGCACCTACCCAATTTATCGCCGCGATGGCAACGATGTGATTAAAGATATCGTAGAAAAACGTTCGGTTTTGAATATCGTTATCCGCGAACGCTGGAGCGATAATGACGATATTCAACGTTGGAAAGTGGTGCTAAACCGCAACGGCATTGTAGAAACCGAAGCCGCCCAGTAGGCAAGTTCGTGTTCATAGCAAGTTCGTGTTCATAAATAGTGATTACCATTTCTCTTTCACCTTGCACTTACACGTGCAGCTAAAAGGATAAGCACATGGCTGGTGCCGCTAAAAACGCTCCGAAACGACAGATATTCGGCTGGGCAATGTACGATATTGCCAATCAGGCATACACCACGATTATTATTTCCTTTGTGTACTCCGCCTTTTTTGTGGCCTACATCGTTCCGGTAGATAGCGTGTGGCGGGATACCTATTGGTCGATTGCCATTATTGGCTCTACGTTAATTGCGATGGTGTTATCGCCTATTGTTGGCCACTACATTGATCAAGGGGTTTCGAAAAAGCGTTTGTTGCTTTGGAGTACTTTGGTGTGCGCCATTTTCACCTGCTTTTTGTACTTTGTAGGCCCCGGTGATATCTGGTGGGGTATTGCCATTATCTTGATCACCAACACCGCTTGGATGCTCGGTGAAGCCATTATTTCCGCTTTCCTTCCTGATATATCTACCCGCAAAAATATGGGCTTAATTTCTGGATTGGGTTGGGGATTAGGTTATTTAGGTGGCTTTGTAAGCATGGTGATGGTGTCGGTGATCATTATTCGTGCCGATCCGGTAGCCGATACCGAGGCTTATATTAGCCAGCACCAATGGTCGATGATTGCGATCTCGATTTACTTTGTGTTGGTGGCCATTCCTACCTTTGTGCTGTTGAAAGAAAAACCCCGGCCGGTACGCAAATTAGCGCCAAGTAACTGGCGAGAAAGCCTGAACTTACTGAATCAACAACGCTTGCAGCCGGTGCTGTTTCGTTTTTTCTGGGCGTTCCTGTTTTATATGGCGGGCGTGCAAACGGTAATTAAGTTTATCGGCATTTATAGCACCGGTGAACTTGGCTTAAGCCAAACCGATTTAGTGGCGGTGTTTTTAGCTACTCAATTTAGTGCGTTGTTTGGAGCCATCGGCTTTGGCATCGTAGAGCGCTTTATTGGCGCGCGCAAAGTGTTGTTTATCGTAATCGGCCTGTGGATTATCGCCATTTCTGGCATGTACGGTATTTATGATATTGCTGCGTGGTTGGATATGAGTGTACGCAATGTGTTTTTGGTAATCGCGCTGCTGGCAGGCACCGGTATTGGTTCTATTCAGGCCTCTAGCCGCTCGCTAGTAGGCTTATTGGCCAGCCCGGAGCGCGATGGTAGTGCGTTTGGTTTGTGGGGCGTATTCAACCGTTTAGCGATGCTGCTTGCCGCCACCTTTGGTATTGCCGCAGATTTACTTACCCGGCAAAGCGCGCTGTTGTTGGTAATCGCATTCTTTGTTATTGGCGCTATTCTACTTACCCGCGTAAACCAGCTTTCGGCCCTCAGTAGGGGTGAATAGTAGGGGCGAATAGTACGGGGAATAGTAGCGGCGAATAACAGTAGCGGAACCGAGCTATTCTTTGCTACCTTGATAAAAAATAATACCAACAAGGTGGTTATATGATTGGCAATATCGGGCTTTTATTGGGCCTCGCATTATTAATAGGGTTGGCGCTGCGTGGGTGGAACATTCTACTGGCAGTGCTGTTATCCATTCTGGTGATTGGTTTAACCAATGGTATGGCGCTGCAGGAAGTGTTTCTACAACACTTTCCCTTTGGAGCTTCTGGTGCCTTTAGCTTCGCCGGTAATTTCCTGCTGCTGTTTTTGTGTGGCGCTTTATTTGGCCGCGTGATGGCCGCAAGCCAAGCAGCCCAAGGTGTTGCCATGGCGATCACCAACTGGTTAGGGCCGAAGCAAGCATTGCTGATTGCGATGCTTGTGTGCGCCTTACTTACCTACGGCGGCGTTGTGGTGTTTGTAGTGATTTTCACTATGTACCCGATTGGCGTAACGCTGATGAAAGAAGCCAACATTCCGCGCCGCCTATACGCAGCTGCTATCGCGCTTGGCGCCGGTACTTTCACCATGACCGCATTGCCGGGCACTCCTTCTATTCATAACGTAATTGCCGCGCGTGAGCTGGGCACCGATTTGTTTGCCGGCGGCTGGTATGGCGTGCTTGCGGGTGTGTTGATGGCCGGTTTGGGGATGTGGTACTTGCAAACCCAATGGCGCAAGGCATTAGCCGCTGGTGATGGTTACGTAGCTACCCCGAAAGATGAGCAAATGGCCGCACTGGCAAGTGCTACCGGCAGTAGCCTGCCCGGCTGGGTACGCAGTATTACGCCGGTAGTGGTTGTGCTGTTGTTGATTGTATTACCGCGCGTACTCATGATGGCCGGCTTAAACGCTGAATGGATCAGCTTTGCCCTAACGCAGCCGGTGCTGTGGGCTAGTTTCGCCTTACTGATGGGGGCGGCGTCTTGCTATCTGCTGTTTCCACCTGTACGCGAAAACTTTGTGCGCACGGCCGGCCAAGGTGCGGATGACGCGCTACTACCACTGATTAACACCGCCGCCGTAATTGGCTTCGGTGGTGTAGTAATTCAAACATCGGGCTTTCATAGTTTTGCGGCTTGGCTGCTTGGGCTGGATTTACCCACCTTAGTTTCGGTGTTCTTATCGGCGAATTTAATCTCGGGTATTACGGCCTCTGCTTCGGGCGGATTGCAAATATTTATGTCGAGCTTAGCGCCTGCTTATCTTGAAGCTGGGGTGTCGCCTGAATTACTGCATCGTATTGCCAACTTGGCTGCCGGTGGCTTAGATTCGTTGCCACATTCAGGAGCGGTGATCGCCTTGTTCACACTCATGGGGCTTACCCATAAAGAAGCCTATCGCGATATTTTTGTGGTAACGGTGTTGGTGCCAATGTTAGCGGCGCTTGCTGTGGTAGCGGTAGCGATGGCGCTTTCATAAATAGGTGTTGTGTAAGAGTACGGGCAGGCTTATCGCACGCTCATGTAAGTTGAACGCGGCTGTGTTTACATTCCGGCCGCACTGTTTTACAACAGAGAGTGGAATTCAATAAAAATAACCTTGATGAACCAAATCAACCAGGGGTTTGCATGTTAGCACTGAAAAAATTATTACCGTTAGCCGGCATTGTTGCATCGTTATGTGTAGCAAGCGCGGTAACGGCAGATACGCGTTGGTCGGTAAACGAACCAATGGGTGAATTTAGCACCGTAGAAATCAATACCACCGAGGGAACTTGGATGAGTGTTGATATTAGCCCAGATGGGGCCTACGTGATTTTTGATATGCTCGGCGACATTTATCGTATGCCAGCGGGTGGTGGTTCTGCGGAATTATTGCGCGGTGGTATCGGTTGGCATATGCAACCAACCTACAGCCCAGATGGCCAATATATTGCTTATACCTCAGATGAAGGTGGTGGCGATAATGTTTGGATTATGAAGGCTGATGGTAGCGAAGCATGGCCAGTAAGTAATGAGAATTTCCGCCTGCTGAATAGCCCAGCGTGGAGCCCAGACGGTGAATTTATTGTGGCGCGGAAACACTTTACCGCGCGCCGTTCATTGGGTGCTGGTGAAATTTGGATGTATCACAAATCGGGCGGCCAGGGCGTAATGCTTACCGCGCGGCCTAATGATCAGAAAGATCTGGGTGAGCCAGCGTTTTCTCCAGATGGTAAGTATGTGTATTACTCGCAAGATGATACCCCGGGCCAAACATTCCATTACAACAAAGATTCTACCGCTGGTATCTACACCATCAAACGTTATGAATTGGAAACTGGCGAGATTGAGAATGTGATCTCCGGCATGGGTGGTGCAATTCGGCCAACGCCATCTCCTGATGGCCGCTATCTTGCCTATGTAAGCCGTGATGATTTCCAAAGCAAATTGTATGTATATGATTTAGAAACCGGTGATCGCCGCGAACTGTATGGCGATCTTACCCGTGATATGCAGGAAACATGGGCCATTCATGGTGTGTATCCAACCATGAGCTGGACCAACGATGGTTCGGCTATTGTGTTTTATGCGCAGGGCGGTATTCACCGAGTGAACGTGGCAAACGGTGCGGTAACTGCATTGCCATTCTCTGTGAATGTGGAAAAAGAAGTACAAAATGCAGTACGTTTCCGCCAGCCGATTGAAGCGGATGAGTTTCCAGTGCGCATGTTGCGTAATACGATTGTTGCACCAAGCGGTGATCGGGTGATTTACGAGGCATTGGGATACTTGCATACCCGGGCGCTACCAAATGGTGAACCACAGCGTTTAACGCGGCAGAACGATCGCTTTGAACTGTTCCCTTCATTCTCACGTGATGGCCGTTATTTGGTGTACACCACCTGGCATGATCAAGAACAAGGGCAAGTGGTAGTGCGCGATTTGCGCAATAATCGTGAGCGCGTGTTACCTACCGGTGTTGGCAAATTCATTGAGCCGGTGTTCTCGCCAGATGGCAAAGCGGTGGTGTACCGGAAAATTAGTGGTGGTTACTTAACCGACCCAAGCCATGGTTTGCAGGCAGGTATTTATCACTTACCGTTAGATAGTGATGAACCGAAGCGTATTGCTACCAGTGGCAGTTCAGTGCAGTTTGGTGCGCGCAACGATCGCATTTATGTAAATGGCTTTGGCGCGAGCGGGCCAGAGTTGCGCAGTGTGGATATTGCTACCGGTGAAAGCCGTACCTTGTATACATCTTCCCACGCAACTGAATACAAAGTATCTCCAGATGGCAAGTACCTTGCGTTTGCCGAGCGCTTTCGTGTATTCGTAACGCCGTTTGTTGAACGTGGCCAAGCGATTAGCATTAGCCCAACGGATCGCCAGTTCCCGATTGAGCAACTTTCCCAGCGTGCTGGTGATAACCTTTCGTGGACAGCGGATAGCAGTAACTTGTACTGGACCTTAGGCCCAGAACTGTATTCTGCGAACCTGAACGGTATGTTTGATATCGGTGGTGATGATACCTTTGAAAAAGTGAGTGATGGCACGAATATTTCATTCACCGCGAATACGTATATTCCAGAGCAAACTATTGCCTTTGTTGGCGGTACTGTGGCTACCATGAATGGCGATGAAGTGATTGAAAACGCTGCCGTTGTGGTGCAAGGCAATAAAATTGTAGCCATTGGGCCGCGTGCCGATGTATCGGTGCCACGTAATGCTGAGGTAATCGATTTTACTGGCAAAACCATGATTCCAGGCTTAATTGATACCCATGCTCATGGTGCGCAAGGTGAAAATCAGATTATTCCGCAGCAGAACTGGGTGTTGTACGCCGGTTTAACCTTTGGCGTAACTACCATTCATGATCCATCGAATAATACGCAGCAAATTTTCACCTCAAGTGAAATGCAGCGTGCTGGTAATATTGTTGGCCCGCGTATTTTCTCTACCGGTACTATTTTATATGGTGCGAATAGCCCAGCGGCTACAGCCCATGTAGATAGCTTAGATGATGCTCGTTTCCATTTAGAGCGGATGAAGAAAGTAGGCGCGTTTTCGGTGAAAAGCTATAACCAACCTCGCCGTGATCAACGCCAACAAATTATTCAAGCCGCGCGTGAGCTGGAAATGATGGTGATGCCAGAAGGTGGCTCGCTGTACCAGCACAACATGAGCATGATTTTTGATGGGCATACTGTGATTGAGCACTCTATTCCTGTAGAAATCATGTATGAAGATGTGTTCCAGCTTTGGGAGCAAACCGAAACTGCCTATACGCCAACCTTAGGTGTTGCTTACGGTGGTATTTGGGGTGAAAACTATTGGTATGCGCATACCGATGTTTGGAACCATCCGCGCCTAAGTAAATTTGTACCAGAGCGTGTATTGCGCCCGCGTTCAATGCGCCGTGAAATTGCCCCTTCGCATCATTACAACCATATCAACATCGCTACTGGCGCTGCCCAGCTGCAAAATCGTGGTGTAATGGTTACTGCTGGTGCCCACGGGCAGCGGGAAGGCCTGGCCCAGCATTGGGAAATTTGGATGATGGAGCAAGGTGGCATGAACCCACATCAAGCGCTTCGCACCGCAACTTATGATGCTGCGAAAAGCTTAGGTATGGAGCATGCGATTGGATCTTTAGAAGTGGGCAAGTTAGCCGATTTAGCGATTATTGATGGCAACGTATTGGAAAATATTCGCTACAGTGATCGGGTTACGCACACGATGATTAATGGCCGTTTATTCGATGCAGAAACCATGCAAGAAATCGGTGCTAATGCACGTGAGCGGAAACCGTTCTACTTTGAGAAGTAAGTAACGCGTTCACTTGTTCGCATATAAAAAGCCACTTCAGAAGTGGCTTTTTTATTGCCCGAGAGCGCATTATTAAACTGGCATTTACTGTAGGCTAGTTGCAGCTGTGGGCTGCTACATCTGCCACTAGTTGGCGGAACCAGCGATGCCCTTCATCGTGCTGAAGTAACGGGCTCCAAATCATTTGTAAATCAATTTCTGGGATCGCAAATGGTGGCGTTTTCAGTACCAAATCAGGATTATCTTCATATAGCTCGGCCGCGCGCGTAGGTAAGGTGGCAATTAACCCCTCGCGTGCTAAGTGCATGGCTACATGGTAATTTCGTGTGAACACGCGAATTTTTCGCTGATGCCCTAATTTTGCTAACGCTTCATCTACCCAACCGAGCTTTTGCACGGCATCGGGGGTCATGCCGATGCCTACGCCAAAGCCGGTTTTGCTTACCCAGCAATGTTGCGCTTTTAAGTAATTATCTAGCGAGTAATCGGTTAACAGTGGGTGCTCATGGTGAATTAGGCAGGTGAAATCATCACTCCAAAGATTCTTTTGGTGGAATGATTGGGGTAAATCATCAAAGCGATTGATGGCGATATCTACTTTGCCGTTTTCTACATCATGGAAGCTCACATCACTTGGGGTCATTAAATCGATGGTAACTTGCGGTGCTTGATCACGCAGCGCCTTCAGTAAGGGCGACATCAGCGTGGAAGCGGCGTAATCGGAAACCATGATGCGAAACACGCGCTCGCTGCTTTCAGCAGTGAAGGTGCGTGAAGGCTGAATCACTTCTTCTACCGAGTACAAAATTTGCCGTACCGGTTGTTGCATGGTTAACGCGCGCTCGGTAGGCACCATACCTTCGCTAGTACGCACTAAAATAGGGTCGTTTAATAGGTTGCGGAGGCGTTTAAGGCCATTACTCATCGCTGGCTGAGTAATGTTTAATTGTTCCGCAGCTCGGGTTACATTACGTTCACGGAGCAGGGCATCAAGATAAATGAGCAGGTTGAGATCGATATTGCGAAAATGATTCATCTGGTGAATTGCCTATGCTGCAAAGAATAAATAAGATGAATGAATTATAAAGAAGCAATTCAGAACTGCAATGATTGAATGTGCATACATGAGGCAAGGTGTTGTGGGCAAAATACCGTACGCGATTCGGTAATTTGCTGCCCCACGAATGCCTCACCAAGGAGAACAAATGGCTGAAAGCCGCCGCATTGCGCGCCTAATACTGCATGGATTTCATACCCATTATCGGCGCTTCCAAGCGATTACCAATACTGCGCAAGGGTACTTTGTAGAAAAGAATTGGCTGGCATTGCAAAAGGCTGCGCGCGATCGTATTTCTTTTTACGATATTCGCGTGCAAGAAACCATTGCCATGTTGAATAAGGAAGTTGCCAGCGATGCGCCGGAAACCGAGCTTTGGCAAGAAGTAAGAACCATTTATGCAGAGCTATTGCAGTTTCATCCGCAGGCCGAGCTGGCAGAAACATTCTTTAACTCGGTTTTTTGTAAGCTATTCCACCGGCGCTATTTTCATAATCAGTTTATATTTGTGGAATCAACGCTTGCCCGGCGCATTCCATTACCGGTAGAAACCGAATACGAAAGCTACTTCCCGGTAGCGGAAGGGGTTCGTGAAACCCTGAGGCGCATTATTCATGAGATGGATTTTCAAGCCGAGTTTGCCGATTTAGAGGCCAATATTGCCCAATTAATGCGCTCATTTCAGCGCCAAGCGAATGTACGCGCCATAGCCGCGCATCAATTGCGCTTAGATGTGCTGCAAAATCCGTTCTATCGGAATAAAGCTGCTTATGTAGTAGGGCGCATTGTTACCGAGCATCAGCAATATCCTTTTATTGTGCCGGTGTTGGTGAACGCTGAGAAAAAGCTGTATTTAGATGCACTGATAACCGATGTAAATCAGATGACCATCATTTTTAGTTTTTCGCGTGCTTATTTTATGGTGAACACCCGTGCGCCTTCGGCATTAGTGCGCTTTTTAAAAGGCTTAATGCCGCGCAAAACCCTTGCCGAGTTATATTCTTCGATAGGTTTGCACAAGCAGGGGAAAACGGAATTTTACCGTGAGTTACTTACCCATTTAGCGGAAACCGATGAGCAAATGGTGCCGGCACCCGGGGTGCGGGGTTTAGTAATGATGGTATTTACCTTGCCTTCCTTTCCTTATGTTTTCAAAGTAATTCGTGATGAATTTGGCGAAAGCAAACCATTTGGCAGAGATACGGTATTAAAGCGTTATCAACTAGTAAAACGCCACGATAGAGTGGGGCGCATGGCGGATACCATTGAGTATTCGAATGTGGCATTGCCGCTAAGTTGTATTGCCGATGATTTATTGGCGGAACTGCAAGCAAGCATTGCTAGCTCTCTCGAGTTTGAAGGCGATTTACTGATTATTCGGCACGTGTATATTGAAAAACGCATGACCCCGCTAAATCTGTACCTCGAATATGCGGATGAAGCGGAAACTGAAGCTATTATTTACGATTACGGCCAAGCACTGAAAGATATGTTGGCGGCGAACATTTTCCCGGGTGATATGTTGCTGAAAAACTTTGGTGTAACCCGCACCAAGCGCGTAGTGTTTTACGATTATGATGAGGTGCAGTATTTGCACGAAATGAACTTCCGCGATCTGCCCAGAGCGGCCTCTATGGAAGAATCATTACAAGCTGCAGATTCAATATCGGTGGCTCCAAACGATGTATTTCCCGAGCAGTTACCCCAGTATGTATTTTATAACCCGAAGCTGCGTGATAAGTTCTTACGCATGTACCCAGAGCTGGCCACGGCGAGTTATTGGCGAGAACAGCAACAACGCATTGCCGATGGCGAACTGGCCGATGTATTTCCCTATCCGCAATCAATCCGGTTTTTACATGTGCAATATGATGAAGCAAATTAGCCTAGCGGTGTATTTAATGGGCTTAACTGTGTGGTGAAGTAAGGCTCATGGCACTAAGCTGAATAAAGTTATTGTAGATAAAGCTGAATAAAAACAACAATGAGGTGTTGAAGATGCGCGGTATCATTTTTTGTATATTAATTGCATGCGCTTGGCCTGTGCAGGCTGAAAAAATCGCTTTAGTAGGCGGCCGATTAATTGATGGCACTGTGGCGGAACCTATTTTGCGCAGCGTGGTATTAATTGAAGATGGAATTATTCAACAGGTGGGCACGGTAGATACGCTTCCTGTGCCGGAAGGTTACCGCGAAATCAATATGGGCGGCCACGATCTTCTACCGGGGCTGTGGGAAAACCACGCTCATTTAATGTTGGTTGGGCACGCCGATTACCCGCATTGGAATGCCACCTATTCAGATCGTTTCGAAAGTGAAATTATGCCTGCGGCAGCGTTGCAATTACTGCTCGCAGGGGTAACGAGTGCGCGCGATTTAGGTGCTCCATTAGCCGCCTCGCGGAATGTGAAGCACGCGATTAATAGTGGCCAAATTCCTGGGCCGCATTTATATACTTCGGGGCCGTTCTTACAGCATAAAGTGGATGATTGGCAACGAGGTTATCGTTGGGAAGTTCGTTCCGTGGCTGAGGCGCAAGCGCGCGTGCAAGAGCTGTATGAAGCGGGCATGGAAATGGTAAAACTGATTGATCATGATGATATGGAGCTTGAGGTTGCTCAAGCCATTGTTGATGAAGCGCACAAACGTGGCATGAAAGTTGTTGGCCATGCCCATAAACCGGATGAAATTCGGGTGGGGTTAGAAATTGGCATTGATAACTTTGAGCACACCGGATTAACTACTGCTCCTGGTTATCCGCAGGATATTCTCGATGCATTAATTGAGCGCACCGCCACTGGGATTTTTCACGGCTTATTGTTTTGGACGCCTACGGTTGAAGGGCTGTGGAATTTTACCGATACGGTAAAGAACCCCACGCGCTTGGACGATCCCTGCTGGGAAATGGGTTTATCAAACGACATTATCGCTGATATCCGGCAATCGATAGCGCAACCTTCACAGCTTGGCTATATGCAACTTACGCCACTGCGCCGATCTACGTTACGCAATAAGATTGCGCAATTGAAAGAAACCGGGGTAGTGATGTTAATTGGCACCGATAGCGGTATCCCAATGAAATTCCATTGCCAATCTACTTGGCAAGAGATGGCGTGGTGGGTGGATGTAATGGAGTTTGATGCTATCGAAACGATTCGTGCGGCAACCTACTGGCCTGCGGTAATGATGGGCGTGCAGGATCGTTTCGGTTCAGTACAGGCCGGTAAAGTGGCTGATATCATTGCTGTTCGAGGAGACGTACTACGCTATATTAATCTGCTACAGAGCGTTGATTTTGTAATGAAGGACGGCACTATTTATAAAGAAAATGGGCAAATTAACCCGGCTGTGTTGTAAAAAAATAACGCCGTAAGTGCTGGGCACTCACGGCGTTATCTGTTGCTTGTTCGTGTTAAGAGAATTGCTCTTCTTCGGTAGAGCCTTTTAATGCAGTAACCGACGAAACCCCGCCTTGAATCACGTTGGTAATATCATCGAAGTAGCCGGTGCCCACTTCTTGTTGATGGGCAACGAAGGTATACCCACGATCGGCAGATGCGAACTCTTCCTGCTGTAACTTCACGTACGCCGACATATCATTGCGTGCGTAATCGTAAGCCAAGTTGAACATGTGGTACCACATGTTATGCACACCCGCTAAGGTGATGAACTGGAACTTGTAGCCCATTGCAGCAAGCTCCCGTTGGAACTTGGCGATAGTGGCATCATCGAGGTTACGCTTCCAATTGAACGAGGGTGAGCAGTTGTAAGCTAATAGTTTACCCGGATATTTAGCGTGGATTGCTTCGGCGAACTGGCGCGCTTCTTCTAAATCGGGCTTAGCTGTTTCACACCACACTAAATCGGCGTACGGGGCGTAGGCCAAACCGCGCGAAATAGCTTGTTCAATGCCCGCTTTTACCTTGTAAAAACCTTCCGCTGTGCGCTCGCCGGTTAAGAAGCGAGTATCGTTAGGATCTACATCATTAGTAAGTAAATCGGCAGCATTGGCATCTGTGCGAGCAACAATAAGGGTGTTTGTACCGGCAACATCGGCTGCTAAGCGCGCGGCTATTAGTTTTTGCACGGCTTCTTGGGTAGGCACCAGTACTTTGCCGCCCATATGGCCACATTTTTTCACTGATGCGAGCTGATCTTCAAAGTGGACACCCGCAGCGCCTGCTTTGATCATGCCGAGCATTAGCTCGTAAGCGTTTAACACACCACCAAAACCTGCTTCTGCATCTGCAACGATAGGGGCAAAGTAATCGATATAGCCTTCATCATCTGGGCCAATGCCCTTCGAACATTGAATTTGATCGGCGCGGGCGAACGAGTTATTAATCCGCTCGACAACTTTTGGCACTGAATCAACCGGGTACAAAGATTGATCTGGGTACATACTTGCGGCCGAGTTGTTATCTGCAGCTACTTGCCAGCCAGATAGGTATATTGCCTGTAAACCAGCTTTTACTTGTTGCACCGCTTGGCCACCGGTAAGTGCGCCTAACGCATTCACATAGTTCTTGCCAAATTTCTCTTGCGCTGCCCCGTTCACTAAACGCCAGAGTTTTTCGGCGCCGTGTTCGGCGTGGGTGTAGGTGATTCGGCGTGAGCCTCGTAAACGCAGCACATCTTCAGCGCTGTAAGTGCGGTTCACTCCTTGCCACCGTGGTGAGGTATCCCATTCTTGCTGTAAATCTGCAGCAGCTTGATGTAGGTTCTTTGCAGTAGTCATGGCGTTAATTCCTTTCGTTGTATTAGCGTAAGTTTTATAAGTATTGGTAGCCCGGCAGGGTAAGAAACTCGGTAAGCTCATCTGCCGTAGTAATGTCATCAAATAGGGTGATTGCGGTGGCGAAGTTCTCGTTTTGCCAGCGTTGTGCGCCCACTTCTTCTTGCACTACAGCAGCCTCCTCGGCGAGCATTTCACGGAATAACACTTTGCTAATGGTGCGCCCATCGCTAAGAGTTTTGCCGTGTTTAATCCATTGCCAAATTGAGGTGCGGGAAATTTCCGCAGTAGCCGCATCTTCCATTAGCCCGTATATCGGTACGCAGCCCTTGCCCGATAGCCATGCGGCAATGTATTGCAGCGCCACGCGAATATTAGTGCGCATGCCTGCTTCGGTGCGTTCGCCACCGCTTGGTTCGAGTAAATCAGCAGCGGTAATGGCTGCATCTTCAGCGCGGGTAACGCGCAGTTGATTGGGGTAATCGCCAATGTACTTGGCCACCACATCGCGAACAGTGGGCGCTAGGCCGGGGTGAGCTATCCATGTGCCATCGTGGCCATTACTAAATTCGAGCTCTTTATCAGCTTTTACTTTGGCTAAAATGGCGGCATTTTCGCCAGCATCTTTGACAGGAATAAATGCGGCCATCCCGCCCATGGCCAGCGCCCCATGTTGATGGCAAGTTTTGATAAGTAACCGCGAGTATGCGCTAAGGAAAGGCTGATTCATGGTAACTACTTGGCGATCGGGGAGAACACGATCGGCATGGGCACGCAGGGTTTTGATGTAACTGAAAATGTAATCCCAGCGGCCACAATTAAGCCCCACAATGTGCTCTTTCAGGCTGTGCAAAATTTCATGCATTTGGAATACAGCAGGTAGAGTTTCAATTAATACCGTGCAACGAATAGTACCGCGCAGCACCTGGAATTTGTTCTCGGTGTAGCAGAACACATCGCTCCACCACTTGGCTTCTTGATGGTGCTGTAGTTTAGGTACGTATAGATACACACCGCTGCCGTTAGCGATACGCGTTGGGTAGTTGTGGATAAAATACAGGGCGAAATCTACTAAGGCGCCCGGCACGGGTTCGCCATCAACCAGTAGGTGTTTTTCCGGCAAATGCAAGCCGCGCACACGAGCAATTAATAGAGCAGGGTTTTCTTTCAGAGCATAGTGCTTACCGCTGTTCGCATCGGTGTGCGTGATAGTGCCCAGATTGGCATCGCGCAAATTAACTTGGCCCTGCATTAGGCCTTCCCAGGTAGGCGATTGAGCATCTTCAAAATCGGCCATAAACACATCAACATCGGCATTTAAGGCGTTAATGATCATCTTTCGTTCTACTGGGCCAGTGATTTCTAAATGGCGTTTTTGTAAATCTGCAGGAATGGCTGCCACCTGCCAATCGCCTTCTCGAATGCTGCTCGTTTCGCTAGCAAAATCCGGTAGCTCGCCGCCATCGTAATGGTTCTGGGCAATTTCCCGTTGTTCTAAGAGCTCTTTTAGCTGCGGCCGGTACTTACGCGTAAGCTCAACGATAAATTGCTGTGCTGCGTTAGTGAATAGCTCCTGAAATTCAGGCGCTAGCGGAACAGTGAAGGTTAGATCTTGGTGTGGCGTGAAGTTGCTCATATTTAAACCCAATTTGTTGGATGTATGTTAACCATGAGCTGAGTATGAGCGTGGTTATTGCATTCAGCCAATCTATGGGTAAAATTTCAGCCATTCACACAGTTTATGTATCTGGGGTATAAGTTTTATGAATGAAGGGGAGTAGTAGGAAGGTTTCAGCAATAAAAAAGACCGCCGAAGCGGTCTTTATAAGGAGCAGAGTTAAGCGTTCGTTACACTTTGCCAAATACCAAGAAGGTAGCGCTATTTAGCCATAAGTGCATAAAGATACTGGCAGCGTAGCCAAGGAAAATAACCGGCGCCCATTTTAAATGCACCATAAAGGTATAATACCCGCGAGCTTGGCCCATCAATGCAACACCTGCTGCCGAGCCAACCGATAACAAACTACCGCCGGTACCTGCTGTTAGAGTGATCAATAGCCATTGGCCATGGGACATCTCTGGTTGCATGGTGAGTACGGCAAACATTACTGGAATGTTATCAATTACCGCCGAGGCCATACCTAACACAACGTTTGCGTAAGTAGGATTCCATTCATTGTAGAGGAAATCCGACATTAACCCGAGGTAGCCGAGAAAGCCTAAACCGCCAACACACATTACCACGCCGTAGAAGAATAGTAGCGTATCCCACTCGGCTCGTGAAACTCGGCTAAATACATCGAATGGCACTACGCCACCTAATCGTTTTAACCGCTCTTGATCGCCAGCTCGTTCTGCCATCGCGCGTTTGCGTGCCAGTGAGCCAGGGAGTGTCATGCGTAAGAAATAGCCGAAGAACTGCAAGTAACCTAAGCCCATCATCATGCCCAGTACTGGCGGCAAATTCAGGAATGTATGGCAGGCTACGGCTGTAGCAATAGTGAGCAAGAATAGGGCGGTAATACGAAAAGCACCGCGTTTCAACTCAACCGATTCGCTGATAGCAGAGGGTTTCCGATTCTCAACAAAGAAACTCATGATGATGGTTGGAATCAGGAAGTTAACCGCCGCCGGCACCATCAGCGCTAAGAATTCTTGCGCAGACACCATGCCGGCTTGCCATACCATGAGCGTGGTAATATCGCCAAAGGGTGAGAATGCACCACCAGCGTTTGCGGCAACTACGATATTTACGCAACACAGGCCAATAAACTTCTTATCGCCTTCAGCAACTTTCATTACTACGGCACACATCAGTAACGCGGTGGTTAAGTTATCGGCAATTGGCGAAATAACAAATGAAAGTATGCCGGTTATCCAAAATAGGGTGCGGTAACTAAACCCTTTACGAATCATCCATGCTCGCAAGGCATCGAACAAACGCCGTTCTTCGAGGGCGTTAATGTAGGTCATTGCCACCAATAGGAAGAGCATCAACTCCGAGAATTCGAGCAATGTTTGCCGAAATGCATGTTCGGCCGATTCTTGCATACCTTGCTGGGTATACACCCAACCGATAAGAATCCAAATAATACCTGCGGCTACCAGCACCGGTTTTGATTTGCGCATGTGCAGTTTTTCTTCGCCCATCACCAGGATGTAAGCAACGATAAATACACCAAGCGCAATAAAACCAACGCTGGTTGCGGTCATATCAAGTTCTGGGGCAGCAGCATAAGCAGCCGGGCTTATGAACAAGCCAAGAGTGAGGAGGAGCATTCCTATTGCGATTTTCATTATTTTTAACCTGCAATGTTCCAGTACGCGCAGGATCGCGCACTGTGAGTGCGAACAAGAAGAGAGAGTGCCTTTAGTGGCCTAAAAACGGCGCAAGGGTATCACAATTTGAGGAAAATGCGAGCGGAAAAACTGTGTTAAGTAGACCAAAGTATAGGTTTCTTTGGGGTACCTAAAAATAGGCATAAAAAAACCTGCAATTAAGCAGGTTTTTTTATAATGGTGCCCGGAGGCGGAATCGAACCACCGACACGAGGATTTTCAATCCTCTGCTCTACCGACTGAGCTATCCGGGCAAAACTAGTTAACGCGTTGCGTTGTGGCTGCAATTAAACGTTTTTAGGGCTTTGAAGTCAACCGGTTTTTCCTGTTTGCCGTTTGATTGCTCACGAAATGCGCACTTTCAGTGCATTTTCGTGTTCAAAGCACTAAAACCACTACTTTCGTTCATCTCGTAAGTAGGTAGTACCGTTTAAACAACGCTCATAAAAATCGCTCCAACGCACACCTTGGCGAGGCGCTATTGCGCCTTTGCGAATTTGTTTATCGATAGATTTCTTCACCATTTTCGCCATGTAATCTGTGTTGTACTGCATGGTTTCAAGCACTTTCGCAGCGGCATGGCCTGGTACTACTTCTTCGATATAAAACGCGCCAGGTTCATCGTCATGGCTGAAGATATGTACTTCGGTTAAACGGCCAAACAAGTTATGCATATCACCCATAACGTCTTGGTATGCGCCGGTTAAGAACATGCCAATCGGGTAGGATTCATCTTTGCGTAAGCGATGCATTGGAATGTTATCGCTAATGCTGTTGTTCTCGATGTATTTACCGATTTTGCCATCACTATCACAGGTAATATCGACAATAGAAATTCGTACTTCCGGTTTTTCGTTCAGGCGAATGAGCGGAACAATCGGTAATAATTGGCCAATTGCCCAAGTATCCGCAGCAGATTGGAAAATCGACATGTTCGCTAAATACTGGCTGGCGAGCGTATCTTCAAGTTCTTCTAGTTCTTGAATTTGGCTTGTTTCTTCATCAAGTGAATGATGAATATCGGTAAGTACGCGCCAATACATAGTATCGATTTTCGCCATTTCGCGAATGCTTAAAATACCGAGTTTAAAGGCTTCATACGCGCTTTGTTTATATGCTGCAGCATCGTTAAATAGCTCTTGCGGGTGTAAATCATTAGCCCCCACGAGCTCACGAATATTGCTTACTAAAACATGCTCGCCTTCTTCTGCGGCAAAATCAAACTGAGTAGCACCAGGGTTTATTTCACCCACGATGTTGGTTACTACCAAACTGTGGTGCGCGGTAATCGCGCGGCCACTTTCGCTTACTAAGTTCGGGTGCGCTACATCTTCTAAATCACAGATTTGCTTCACACCGTAAACGATATCCGCTACATACTCATCAGTGGAGTAATTCCGTGAAGAATCGGTAGTAGTACTGCTGCCATCGTAATCGATGCCTAAGCCACCGCCGATATCAAGGTATTCAAGGGGCACGCCCATTTGCACTAATTTGGCGTACAGGCGAGCACCTTCGGTAATGGCTTCTTTGATCTTGCGGATATCTGAAATTTGGCTGCCGATATGGAAGTGTAATAGCTTGGCACAATGCAACATATTGTGTTGTTGCAAGTATTCCATGGCATTCACAATTTCCGCGATGCTTAAACCAAACTTCGCGCGATCACCGCTAGAGCTTGACCACTTACCGGTGCTGCGTACCATCATTTTCGAGCGTAAGCCGATCATCGGATCGATACCATACTTCTTGGCCAAACGAACCAACATTTCCAGCTCAGAGAACTTCTCCACCACCACAATCATTTTGCGGCCGATATTGCGGCCGAGCAGGGCTAGGGTGAGGTAATCTTCATCTTTGTAACCATTTAAAATGGTTAATGCTTCTGGATTTTCGTTATATGCCAATACGGCCATAAGTTCAGGCTTTGAGCCTGCTTCTAAGCCGTAATTATAGGGTTCGCCGGCATCAATGATTTCTTCAACCACTTCGCGCATTTGGTTAACTTTAATCGGATACACGCCAATGTACTTACCTTCATACTCGGCTGTATCGATGGTATCGCGAAATGTTTCGTTTAGAATTTCAACTTGCGAGCGCAAAATATCGTGGAAACGAATTACGGCAGGAAACTCGATGCCTTCTGCTTTCATTTCTTCGAGCACTTCATTCATATCAATGTAAACATCAGGCTTACGATGATTTGGTGAAATCTGGATATTGCCATTCTCGCCAATACTAAAATAACCGGCACCCCAACGCTTTACACCATACAGCTCTTCAGCGTTTTCAATCGTCCATGCTTGGCTCATGCGCGGCTCTCCTCTAATACCAGTAATAACTCGCGCACCACTTTGGCGGCAAATACATCAGAATTTCCAGTAGGATCTATTTGCGGTGATAACTCAACCACATCACAACCTACAAAATTGCGCTCTTTCAAAAGCTTAGTGAGGCTCACAAAGGAGTGAAAATCTTCGCCACCAGGTTCGGGTGTACCGGTGCCTGGCAAAAATGAAGGATCGAAGTAATCGAGATCTAGGGTTAAATAAATTGGCCGATTTGCTGGTATAGCGGCAACGCTATCAAGGAAATCTTTACGCGATGTGCGCACGGTGTTGTGCTCACGCATAAATGCATACTCTTCGCGAGTACCAGAGCGAATACCATATTGAATAAGTTCGTGGCCCGCGCCGAAATGATCAAGAGCGCGGCGAATAATAGAGGCATGCGAATAATGATAGCCGCTAAAGCCATCGCGCAAATCCGCATGGGCATCTAAATGCAACAACACAAGATCGGGGTATTGTTGTAAATACTTCACGATAGGGGCGTAAGAAATTGAATGCTCGCCACCCAGTGTGAATACTTTAATTTGTTCAGCGGCTAAATCTAACTCGCCAAATATTTTGTTGAAATCATCGTTGGCGTGTTGCCACTGTGCTTCCACATCAGTGCTTTCGCCCAACTGCAGATTACCGAGATCGAAAAACTCATAATCTTCTAGATCACAATCGAGATAGGGTGAATACGATTCGATATCTTCGGAAACAGAACGCAGCCCATCAGGCCCATAGCGGGTGCCTTTACGAAAACAAGCGGTACCATCAAAACCGAAACCTATTACGTAACTTTTGTTGCTGTTAATTTCAGTTGCTAATTCGGCGCCAAAATAGGCACGAACGGGCTCATCTAATGTAACCTGAATAGGGAATGTGTTTGCCAATTGCCAATCACCTCTGCGTTGAAAACGATTTTATTGAGCCAAAAAAACAATTTTTCTTGGGTAAAAAAGCACCCATTCAAAAGGGACGCCATTATGCGGTTTTAGCGCCATTTTTTGAAGCGAAATTTACGCCCTGCAATCCATGTTGCAACTCTACTAATCGAGGGTCGAGTGGCTTATCGCGAGCAAAGGTTGCAGCAAGCGGTACTTCAACTACGTGCTCTTGCTCAAGGCCGATCATAATGGTGCGTTTGCCTTCCATTATAGCCGACACCGCTGCAGCCCCAAGTTGCATTGCCAGTATACGATCTTGGGCATTGGGCCTACCGCCGCGCTGAATATGCCCTAATGGGCAGGGATGGCAGGTAACACCGGTGGCTTTAGATAAATTATTACCTAGTTCGTGAACGCCGCCTGGCCAGAGATTTTCTGCTACCACTACA
Organism: Aliidiomarina sp.; assembly: GCF_047920995.1. Classification (NCBI taxonomy): domain Bacteria; kingdom Pseudomonadati; phylum Pseudomonadota; class Gammaproteobacteria; order Alteromonadales; family Idiomarinaceae; genus Aliidiomarina; species Aliidiomarina sp. The sequence continues at coordinate 15,511 of NZ_JBLRWZ010000015.1, read as the reverse complement.
ATGTAGCTACTATCGGGGAATGCTGCGCGGGCGCGTAAAATATTATCGGCAATGTCTGCGAGCTTTGGTTGCGGCTCTAACTCGGGTAACAGCATGCCTTCGGCAGCACCAGCAATGGCGGCATGTAAGCCGATAAAGCCCGCATGGCGGCCCATTACTTCAATTAGAAATACGCGAGCCATGGCTTCGGCGGTTTCCCGCACCTTATCAATAGCATCCATTGCGGTATCTACCGCGGTTGCGAAACCAATGGTTACATCGGTTCCCGCCAAATCGTTATCGATGGTTCCCGGAATGCCAATTACTTGGCCGTGCCAATGATTTTGCAAATGCACGGCGCCGCGGAAGGAGCCATCACCGCCTATCACGATAAGCGCGCTTATATCATGTTCGTTAAGAACCCCAGCAGCCTGCTGTGCAACGGCTACTTCGCGAAACTCGGGAAAGCGCGAGCTTTTCAAAAATGTACCGCCGCGCTGGCTAACTAAGCGCATATCATCGGGATGCAGGGGTTGCGCTAAGTTCTCAGCAATACCACGGAAGCCATGACGAAAACCGATCACCTCGATATCATGCTGCCAAGCGGTATTTACAATTGCGCGAATGCAGGCGTTCATGCCTGGCGCATCACCGCCACTGGTGATTACTGCGATTTTTTTCATTGCTTATTCCTTTCTACTAACCTTTCCACAATGCGTGAACCTTACAGCTTAACTCGCGAAAGGGCGCTGACCAAGTATGAATTTCCAGTTACACTATATTTTCTAACAATCTCTTGGCTTTGGAGCAACAATTCATGGCGGTTCGTGTTCACCAGCAAGATTTAATTAAGTTCAGCGCAAAGTGCCTGCGGCAAGCGGGTGCAGAGGAAAATATCGCTAACACGATGGCGCAATCGTTAGTGTGGGGTGATTTGCTTGGTTTTCGCACCCATGGTGTTCGTCGTTTACCGTATAACGTGAAGCAGCTACAAAGTGGAGCCATGCGTGGCAGCGGTGAGGTTGAGGTATTGCGCCAGCGGGCCGCAGTTGAAACTTGGGATGCCCACCAGCTATCTGGCTTATATGTGGCGCCAAAAGCAGTACAACGTGCCTGTGAGATGGCTAGCAGCGCTGGTACCGGCACCATTGTAGTGAAAGGCTGTGAACATGTGGCGAGCTTGGCTGCCTATCTACAAATAGCTACCAATCAAGGCATGCTGGTGAACTTGATGGCAGCAACTCCTGCACAAGAGAGCGTTGCTCCAGCGGGTGGCTGCAGCCGGGTATTTTCGCCAAACCCATACGCGATTGGCGTACCTACTAGCGCCGATCCGGTATTGTTGGATATGAGTTTCTCGGTAACGGCTGCGGGCAAAGTTCGGCAAGCATACGAACGTAACGAGCGGCTACCGTGGCCCGCCATTATTAGTAAAACCGGTGAAATCTCTGATGATCCCAAGGTTTATATAGAAGAGGGCGGCGCGATTTTGCCGTTAGGTGGGGGAGACCTAGGCTACAAAGGGTATGGCTTATGCTTACAAAGCGAGCTTTGGACATTAGGCTTAAGTGGCCATGGCCGCAATGATGCGGCCGCAGATGGCGAGCAAAATACCCTGTTTGTGCAAGTTTTAGACCCCGAGGCCTTCGCTGGCACTGTGGCTTTAAAACGTGTTACCGATGATTTACTCGCGCGCTGCCGGGCAGCAACGCCGGTGGATGCGAACCAGCCAGTGCGAATACCAGGCAGCGGTGCGTTAGCGAATTACCGAGAGCAAGTAGAACAAGGTGTGTTACTTGATGAGCTAACTTGGCCTCGGCTCATTCATTATGCGGAAAAGTTGGCGGTTACCTTACCAAAAACTTGTTAATGGATGGCGGCAACAGCGGTTAGGGCTGCAACCGCTCTAAATTCCATTCTGAGCCTTGTTCAGTGGCTTGGCGTTGATAGCGGAATCGATCGTGCAACCGCCCGCTGCGGCCTTGCCAAAACTCGATACTGTTGGGAATAATGCGAAAGCCCCCCCAAAATGGCGGCAAGGGCAATGTATCTTGGTCGGCAAAACGGCTTTCAATATCAGCCAATTGCTGATCCAGCTCGATGCGGCTCGCAATCGGCTGGCTTTGGCTGGAAGCCCAAGCGCCAAGCTGGCTAGCCCGTGGCCGAGATTGAAAGTAAGTAGTATTTTCAGCCTCAGTTAATTTTTCAGCAACGCCTTCGATATGAATCTGCCGCTCTTGTGGTAGCCAAGCAAAGTGGATACTACAGTTTGGATTCGCCTGTAGTTGCTGGCCTTTCACGCTGTTGTAGTTAGTGTAAAAAATAAAGCCATTTTCCGAAAAACCTTTTAACAGCACAATGCGCTGGGTAGGTTTATTATCGGCGCAGGTGGCCAGTACCATTGCCGTAGGATCTGTGCCGCAATCGCTGCTTAACGTGGTATCAAACCATTCTTGAAATTGCAGCATAGGGTTGTTCTGCATGTTACTGCGGGCAAGCGTTTTTTGCGTATAATCGCGGCGGATGTGTTCAATACTCATAGTAACCTTATTTTGCTACATTACTTTGCAACATTATCTTGCAACATAACCGCGTGCTCGAATGCAATCGCGGTATTGTTCATAAATAAGCTCAACAAATGTTTATCTGTTTCGCTGAGTTCCCCAATCCCTTTAATAAATAATAAATAACATTGTTTCTGTGATGTTTGATACAACCCATAGTAGGTATCGTTATCGATATAATAGGTTACTGATTCATCACGGCTGCGCAATTCTTCTAGAATTCGCTGGCCATCAGATTGCTGCAATACTTCGCCAATGCGCTGCTTGTACTCACCGGTAGCGGCAATAATATGCGCTGGTTGATTATCTTCTGAGCTGGCCGTGAATCCATTTGGGCTTAATTTAAAGTATGCCGCCGATTGCGTGCGGGTAAGTAGTGCTACCAGTTGCTCTAAAATACCCTGGCTCAGCTTAGTTACCGATTGGGCAGAGAATATTTCTGCCGATGCCTTAATAATCCGCTCAAGGCCTGATTTATAGTTTTCAATGGCCTGTAAATCACGGAATGCGCGCAAGCTGGAGTACATTAAGGTCATTAACTTGCGGTAGGTAAGCTCGGTTTTTTCTTTGTAATCGTCGATATCATATTTGGCGATTACTTCTTCTTCCGGAGCTTGCCCTGGCTGACCAGTGCGCAGCACGATGCGGATTAGTTTATTTTTCAGTATTTCGCGGGTCCAGCGGGCTACATCGAGCCCAGCATGGTCAGATTCCATTACCACATCTAGCAGCATTAAAGCGAAATCATCACGCTGCTGCAGCATTGCCTGAGCTTCCGCCGCGGAATATGCGGAATGAAAGGCTAGTGGCCGTTGATCTAGCTGAAAATCAGCTAGCGCCATTTTGGTGATCACGTGAATTTCTTCATCGTCATCCACAATCAGAATATGAAATGGATTAATGACATCCTTGTCTTCATTAGCCGCAGGTTCATCAGCGAATAAAAATTGCTCGGCCATTTAGTGTTCCTTGCTTGAATTAATCAGTATTGATTACATCGGGCGGCGATATTTCCGCTCACCAGCAACAAAGGTTGCTTCTACACGAATTCGCCATAAGTTTTTCACATCGATACGGAATGGGTCTTGATCCACAACAATAAAATCAGCCCATTTGCCGGCTTCTAGGGTTCCTGTGCTGTTATCTAGGTGGCCCGCATAGGCGGCATCAAGGGTGAAGCTGCGAATTGCCTCTTGCACACTCATGCGCTGCTCTGGATACCAACCCTCAACAGGCTGATTTTGCCGATCTTGGCGGGTAACCGCGGCGTGAATGCCATAAAACGGGTTTGCCAGTTCTACTGGAAAATCAGAGCCAGCTGCAATTAATGAGCCTTGGTTTAAAAACTTCCGCCATGCATAGGCACCGGCAATTCGATCTGCGCCAACCCGATCTTCCGCCATGTTCATATCGCTAGTAGCGTGCGTAGGCTGCATCGAAGGGATGATATTCAAGGCTTTAAAACGCGGGATATCTTCTAACGTAACAATTTGCGCGTGCTCAACACGGTGGCGCATATCGGTTTCTGTTTGCTCAAGCTTGGCAAAGGCATCTAACGCCAAACGATTGGTGAAATCACCAATCGCATGGTAGTTAATTTGGAAGCCACTGCCGTGCACTGCGCGGAAAATTTCGTGGACACGATCTGCTGGCGTTATCAACAGGCCAATATTCTCTGGATCGTCGCTATACGGCTCGATTAATCGAGCGCCACGGCTACCTAAGGCGCCATCGCCATACACTTTCACGCTATTAACTTGCAGCATATCGTAATCATCACGATAGGTACCTGCGTTGAGTAAACTTACTAAGGTAGGTTCGCTGGCAGCAATCATGGCATTTACCCGCAGCGGTAATGCGCGTTCTTCTGCAAGATTTTTAAATACCTCGAGCTCGCGCGCATCAACCCCAGCATCGTGCACTTGCGTAATACCAAGTGCTAGTAAATGCTCAAACGCTAACTCGTTTGCTGCTATAATTTGCTCTTCGCTTACCACTGGTAACGCTTGCTGTACCATCGCCATTGCGGTATCGATTAATAAGCCAGTGGCGTTGCCGCTATCGTCGCGAACAATTTGGCCACCCGGCGGATCAATTGTATCCTCGGTAATACCGGCCATTTCCAATGCTTTTGAATTTGCCCAACCGGCATGCGCATCAACACGCACCAACCATACTGGCCGATCGCTAATTACTTCATCTAAATCTTGGCGAGTAGGGAAGCGGCGGTCTGGCCAAAGCTCTTGGTTCCAACCACGGCCAATAATCCAATCGTGTTGCTGATTTTGGTCGGCATAATTCACCACCGTAGCAACCGCTTGCGCTTTGCTATGAGTATCGCGTAAATCTACTACAGAGAGGTTTGCCCCTAAACTTTGAATATGGCCATGGGCATCGATTAAACCAGGTAACACGGTTCTACCCATCAAGTTTACGCGCTTTGCATTCGCATACTCATCCAGCAAGGCTTCGTTGCCAGTAGCTACTACTTTGCCGTTCTGCACCACCATTACCGCAAAGCTCATTAAACGAGCATCATTGCCAGCAGAACCAGTGAAGGTATAGCCAGTGAAATTATGGAAGGCAGTTGCTTCTGCTTCTTTCTGATCACTAGCGTTTACTGTACTGAACAACAGGAGCGAACACATGGCGGCAACTAGCATCGCCATGCGGTGAATTGTGAGTTTGTTGCTGCGCACTTGCGAGCTGAGTACCTTCAGTGTATTAAACTGCAGTACAGAACCTACCTGTTGCATAATGAACCTTTTGTGTTGGAAAAAAGTTAACGGCTGGCTATTTTTGTTTTTCTGCAGCCATGGTTGTTGCTGTGATTTATCCCTTTAATATACTGATTTTCAAGCAGCAGTACAGGAGTTTTCAAATACTTTAAAGGCATATCTTACTCGCTGTATTACATAAGAAATATGCGATTCAGTGAATTTCATCTCATAATCTATACTTATGATCTTGATTTAGGTAAAGATCGCTAACACTTAACTAATATATTTGTTAAGGTTTGTAGCTAGCATGGACGTTAAACACTCACTGCACCTGAACATTGCTATAGCTGTTCTTTCTCGCAGTGCATAAACTAAGAGAGCCGCAGAAATTATGAAGATTTTGATTATTGATCCGCAGTTCATAACACGAACAGGATTGATTCACCTGCTCACTAGTCAGCCTGGGTCAATTGCTATCTATGAAGCAACAAGTTTGGAAGTTGCTAGAGGCTACATTGAATCTGGTGAAACTTATGATCTCATTTTTTCTGAGCTGGATCTGCCAGATGCAGACCACCGCTTTGTTACTAATACCCTGCAATCTCTGGCACCGAAATCGCATATTGTGTTGTTTACATGGCGGCGGAGCGCAGCAGATATTCAAACGGGTATAGCCCAAGGCGCGCAAAGCTATTTACGCAAAGATGCTTCGGCTGAAAGTGTGAAAATGGCGATTCATGGTTTATTACAGAATAAAGTGTACTTACCTACAGATGATATGCCGTATCGCCAACAAAGCGAAGCTGATCGTAAGCTTTCGCCACGGCAACGGGAAATTATGCAATTGCTGGCTCAGGGCTTATCGAATAAAGAGATCGCCAACATTCTGGGTATTACTGAAGGCACGATTCGGGTTCACCTTTCTGCTATATTTAAAGCCATTAAGGTTTCTAACCGAACTGAAGCAACCTTATGGTACTTATTACGGCAAAGTTAATAGATTAATTCCCTTCACGAGGTGAGCGATATGGATCTGGCGAAGCTGCAGCAAAGCCTAGCAAACCCCAAGCGAGCACCGGTAGAGAGCTGGAACCCGCCTTTCTGTGGCGATATCGATATTCGTATCGGTACCGATGGGCGTTGGTATTATATGAATTCCCCGATTGGTAGAATGCCCCTTGTAAAGCTCTTCGCGAGCGTATTAAAGCAAGAGGATGATGAATACTTTTTGGTTACTCCAGCTGAAAAGGTGCGAATTAAGGTAGACGATGTGCCGTTTGTGATTACCGAATGGCAATTTGTAGAACACAACAATGTTAAGTTTATCCAAGTAACCTCCAATATCGACGAGCGCTACTTGCTGAGTGCTCAGCATCCTCTGTTACAAATAGATGATTTACCCGCCATGCAAATTCGCGATCAGTTTTTAGCGCGAGTACATCGTAATGTTTATTATCAATGGGCAGAGTTAGTTGATACGGAGCAAAATGGTGAAGCCCCCGGTTATTACCTTACCAGCGGTGGCGAACGGTTCTTTTTTGCGGAGCGCTGATATTTGCCCAGCCAGCAGCGTTACTATATTATTCGTTAAATTCTGCTACCTATTTCCTGGATTAACTGGATACCTGCAATGTTGGCACCTTTAAAGATCACGCTCGCGCAATTAAACCTAACTGTGGGCGCCATCCTCGATAACAAAAATAAGCTCTTAGCTGTAATCAGAGATCAGCAAGATTCTGATTTAATTGTGTTTCCCGAGTTAGCGATAACCGGGTATCCGCCAGAAGATCTGCTATATCGGCCCGATTTGTATCAAGCGGTGGCCGAAGCGTTAGCAGAAATACAAGCGGCAACAGAAAATGTAGCCGTTGTGGTGGGCTATCCAGAAACTGATGGTGAGCGGGTTTGGAATTGTGTAAGTGTGTATGCAAACCAACAAGAAATTGCCCGGTATCACAAGCAACAGCTGCCAAACTATGGCGTGTTTGATGAACTACGATACTTTACTCCTGGCGATAAACCCTGTGTGTTTCAACTGGGTTCACATCGCATTGGCTTGTTAATTTGCGAGGATTTGTGGGTACCAGATCATGCCCGCGCTGCTCGTGAAGCTGGCGCGCAAATTCTGCTTTCAGTAAATGCCTCTCCTTTTGAAGAATATAAGTATTCCCAACGCTTGCAGGTGCTTTCGGCCCGATGCCGCGAAAGCCAATTACCGTTGGTGTATGTGAATACGGTGGGTGGCCAAGACGAAGTGATATTTGATGGCAACTCGGTGGTATTAGATGCCGATGGCGAGGTGGCGGTGCATTTGCCGCATTGCGAAGAAGCGGTAACAACCGCGCATTTTGTGGGTAAACAGCCACAAGCACAGCCATTGCCTGTAGTGCCTGAAAACGAAGCTAGTATCTATGCGGCGTTGGTGCTCGCCCTCCGCGATTATGTAGAGAAAAACGGTTTTCCAAGTGTGTTACTGGGCTTATCGGGTGGTATCGATTCGGCGCTAACCTTAGCCTTAGCGGCAGACGCACTAGGCCCTGAGCGCGTACGCGCCGTAATGATGCCGTATCGGTATACTGCGGATATTAGTGTTACAGACGCTAAGTTGCAGAGTGAATGGTTAGGTAACTCGCTAGATATCGTGCCAATTGAGCCGATGGTAGATAGCTTTCTAACCACGTTAAACCCGTTATTTGGCAGTAACAACACCCAAGATGTTACTGAGGAGAATTTGCAGGCCCGCTGTAGAGGTGTGCTGTTAATGGCACTTTCAAATAAATACGGCAGTTTACTGTTAACTACAGGTAATAAGAGTGAGCTAGCGGTAGGCTATTGCACGCTTTATGGTGATATGTGCGGCGGCTTTGCCCCCATTAAAGATTTACCGAAAACACTGGTATACGCGCTATGCGAATATCGAAACACTCTTAGCCCTGCGGTTCCAGAACGAGTAATTACTCGGCCTCCATCGGCAGAGCTGGCGCCTGATCAGAAAGACCAAGATTCATTGCCAGCGTATGATGTGTTAGATGAAATTATTGATGGCTACGTTGAGCGCGATTTATCGGTTGCAGATATAGTAGCAGCGGGCTATGCAGAAGATGTAGTGAAAGACATTATTCGCAAAATTGAGCGCAATGAATATAAACGTAAACAAGGTGCGGTGGGGCCGAAAGTAACGCGGCGGAACTTTAACAAAGATCGCCGTTATCCAATTACCAATCACTTTGTAAAAACCATTACGTGATGTGTTCTATGCTTAGTTTGCTAGAGAAGAAAAATCTTTAGGTAGAAAGGAATTACTAGATGAAGAAAATTGAAGCGATTATTAAACCGTTTAAGTTAGATGATGTTCGCGCGGCATTGTCGGATGTAGGTATCGCGGGCATGACGGTATCTGAAGTGAAAGGGTTCGGTAGGCAGCGTGGGCATACTGAGTTATATCGTGGTGCCGAGTATATGGTTGATTTCTTACCTAAGGTGAAATTAGAAATAGTGGTAGTAGATGACGACGTAGAGCGTTGTATCGAAGCGATTATTGAAACTGCACAAACAGGTAAGATTGGTGATGGGAAGATTTTTGTTTCTGCTGTAGAACGCGTGATACGAATTCGTACCGGTGAAGAAAATGAGGACGCAATTTAATTTGCGTCCTCACTGTAGTGAACTCTTAACCTGTGTAGCAGTTTTAGAAGTTAGCAACTAAAACCGCACGGGCATCATCAGCCTGTTGCGTAAGGCCAAGCTCAGTGTAAGCGGTAACCATGATTTCTAATGCACGTTGTACTTGCACTGTACTTTGGAAGTTCTCCAAGATATAAGCACCACGGCGCGCGGCAGCCATATAGGCTTCTCGGCGCAAGTAGTATTCAGCCGCAGCAAGTTCATGCTGTGCTAATCGCGATTGAATTGCCACCATTCGTTGTCTAGCATCAGCAGCATATTTGCTGTCGGGATGGCGCTGAACTAATTCTGCGAAATCATCGTAGGCACGTTCCGCATATACAGGGTTACGATCGCTACGATCAATGCCGAATGCGTCTTGGAAAAATGCTCGCTCCGCTTGTAAATGCACTAATCCGCGCATGTAACGCACATAATCATTGTCGCCATGATTCGGGTTTAACGATAAGAAACGATCGATTACGGTAAGGGCTTGATCTTCACGCCCCACTTTATATTGCGCATAAATCAAATCAAGCTGCACTTGCTGAGCATAAGCTCCAAACGGGTAGCGCGTATTGATTTGGCTAAGCAAAGTTGCGGCATCAGCAAAGCGCCCAGCTTGTAAATAGGTTTGTGATAATTCATATAAATTATCGAGCTCAGAGCGCTGAATTTCATCGTTTGAACGAGATGAACACCCACTTAAAAACAATACTGTACAGATAGCGAAGGCAAAAACTACTCTCATGGTTTAATCAATCTCTTTTAATTTTCCGTGAATTCCCTGGGATGTTTATCATCATCTGAAGTACACTAGGCACTAATTGATGATTGTAACGCACTAATGCAATGATGCACAGCCGTAACTGATGGCTATACTTACACTAGGTTGGTACCTGCCATACTCGTAAGTTAGAGTTCAATACTAACGTGCCGTACAACAACAGTAAGGGATGCACAGCACAATTTTTATGACAGATTACGTAAAACAAACAGCCATAGTTCCGGACCATTTATTAGGTTCACGTTTAGACCAAGCTCTTGCAGAAATGTTCCCAGATTTTTCGCGCTCGCGATTAAAGGCTTGGATTCAGGATGGCAGTGTAACCGTGTCTGGCACGGTAGTTACCAAGCCCCGCGAAAAGGTGATTACTGGCCAAGAAGTGGTACTTGAAGCTGCTTTGGAACCAGAGGTTTTTTCGGAACCACAAAATATTGCCTTGAATATTGTGTTCGAAGACGAGCATCTGTTGATTCTCGATAAGCCTGCGGGGCTAGTTGTGCACCCGGGTGCTGGAACGCCAGATGGCACATTATTGAACGCGCTGTTGCACCACTGCCCAAGCTTAGAGCAACTGCCACGCGCAGGAATTGTGCATCGGTTAGATAAAGAAACCACTGGCTTAATGGTAGTGGCGAAAACCTTGCCTAGTTACACTGCTTTGGTAGCTGCGTTGCAAGAGCGCAATATTACCCGCGAATACGAAGCGGTAGCTACCGGTGTAATGACCGCGGGTGGATCGGTGGAAGCACCGATTGGCCGGCATCCTACCAAACGCACATTAATGGCAGTAACGCGCTCCGGCAAACCGGCAATCACCCACTATCGAGTTGCGGAACGCTTTCGGGCGCATACGCGATTACGCTTGCGCTTAGAAAGTGGCCGTACGCACCAAATTCGCGTGCACATGGCACATTTGAATTACCCTCTCGTGGGTGACCCGCAGTATGGCGGCCGGCCGCGGCCACCGCGCGAAGCAAGTGAAGCATTTATTGCCTTATTGCGTGGTTTTGATCGGCAGGCATTACATGCGGTTCGCTTAGCGTTAAAGCATCCGGCTACCGGCGAGCAAATGGAATGGGAAGCACCGATACCAGCAGATATGCAAGAACTTTTACGAGCATTGCGGCAGGATTTACGGGAGCACGGAAGTAGCGAATGATTACTGGGTTGCGGCCAGATTGGCCTGTTGCAAATAAAGTGCATGCATTTAGCAGCCATCGCGATGGTGGCGTTAGTGTTGCACCTTACACCAGTTTAAATCTTGGCACCCATGTAAATGATCTAGCATCAGCGGTGCTTACTAACCGGCAGCGCCTTGCTGAATATCTAGATTTACCCGCTCAGCCCTGTTGGTTGCAGCAAGTGCATGGCAATCGGGTATTAAAGGTAAGTGCTAACGGTTGTGTTGATACACCCGAGGCTGATGCCGCATATACCAACGCCAAGAACGTTGTGCTCGCTATCATGACCGCAGATTGCTTACCCTTATTACTTGCCAGTGCTGATGGCAGCGAAATTGCTGCAGTTCATTGTGGCTGGCGCAGTATTGCTAGCAACATCATTGCTAGAACATTACAAGAGTTCTTGGCGCCCCGTACTGAAATTCATGCATGGCTCGGCCCAGCCATTGGGCCTAAAGCCTTTGAGGTGGGTGAAGATGTGCGCACCGCAATGCTTACATTGAATGCTGATCTAGATATCGCGTTTAAACCCAAGCATGGCAAATACTTTGCTGATATTTATAAAATTGCCAGCAAGGAATTGAATTCTCATGGGGTAAACTCCATATTTGGTGGAGGTGAATGCACTTTCACGCAAGCCGATAATTATTTCTCCTATCGTCGCGATGGCGCAACAGGGCGTATGGCCACTCTGATCTGGCGTTAACCGCGTTTATTTTGTAAGTACTATAGCCTCCCGAATAACACCTTCCGTAAATAAAAGTTTACAAATTTTCCTTATCGCCCTTGATATTGGGCAAAATACACCCATATTCATTCCATATAGATAATGTTTCTGCTCTCCACGAGGTGAACTATGCGGATGGATAAATTTACTAGCAAATTTCAATCAGCAATTGCTGAATCGCAATCATTAGCACTTGGCCATGATCATCAGTTTATTGAGCCAGTGCATCTTATGATTGCACTGCTTAACCAAGAAGGCGGTGCGGTGCGGCCGTTGTTGCAGCAGTTGGGAGTGAATATCGCTACCTTCCGCACTGAGCTGAGTAAAATTCTGGAAACCTTTGCGCAAGTTCAAGGTACTGGCGGTGATGTGCAAATATCGCGCGATACCGCGAACTTATTAAACCTGTGCGATAAATATTCGCAGAAGCGCAAAGATAGCTTTATCTCTAGCGAACTGTTTGTGCTTGCCGCCTGTGAAGATAAAGGCAAGCTTGGCGAGTTGCTAAAACACAGTGGTGTACAGAAAGAGCAAGTAGAGAAGGCAATTAACGATATTCGTAAAGGACAAGCTGTGGACGACCAAAATGCAGAAGAGCAACGGCAAGCGTTGCAGAAGTACACAATTGATTTAACTGAGCGAGCAGAGCAAGGCAAGCTTGATCCTGTAATTGGCCGTGATGAAGAAATTCGCCGGGCGATTCAAGTATTACAGCGGCGAACTAAGAACAACCCAGTATTAATAGGCGAACCTGGTGTTGGTAAAACAGCGATTGTTGAAGGTTTGGCTCAACGTATTATTAATGGCGAAGTGCCTGAGGGCTTGAAGAACAAGCGCGTGCTTTCGCTTGATCTTGGTGCGTTACTGGCCGGTGCTAAATACCGTGGTGAATTTGAAGAGCGTTTGAAAGCAGTATTAAATGAACTGCAGCAAGAAGAAGGGCAGGTAATTCTCTTCATTGATGAACTGCATACTATGGTGGGTGCCGGTAAAGCAGAAGGTGCCATGGACGCAGGCAATATGCTGAAACCAGCGTTGGCTCGCGGTGAATTGCACTGCGTTGGTGCAACCACCTTAGATGAATATCGGCAGTATATTGAGAAAGATGCAGCGCTTGAACGACGGTTCCAGAAAGTGCTGGTAGATGAGCCTTCAGTAGAAGATACCATTGCGATTTTGCGTGGCTTGAAAGAGAAATATGAGTTGCATCACTCAGTGGAGATTACCGATCCAGCGATTGTGGCTGCCGCATCATTATCTAATCGCTACATTAGTGATCGCCAGTTACCAGACAAAGCGATCGATTTAATTGATGAGGCGGCATCTAGTATTCGTATGCAAATGGATTCCAAGCCGGAAGAATTGGATCGCTTGGAGCGCCGAATTATTCAGCTGAAAATAGAGCAGCAGGCGCTAGCGAAAGAAAAGGATGATGCGAGTAAGAAACGCTTAGAAACGCTGGAAAGCGAATTGCAAGAGCTAGAGGGTAGCTATGCCGAATTAGAAACCGTTTGGAATACTGAAAAGCTAGCGGTGCAAGGGCATCAACATATTAAAGAACAACTTGATCAAGCGCGTATTGATTTAGAGGCCGCTAACCGAGCGCGGGATCTCAATCGCATGGCTGAATTGCAGTATGGCAAGATTCCTGATCTCGAGCGCAAACTAGAATTAGCGTTGAATGCGGATATACAGGACATGACGTTGTTACGAAATCGCGTTACCGATGAAGAGATTGCCGAAGTGCTTTCGCGTTGGACCGGTATTCCGGTGGCACGTATGCTTGAAGGTGAGCGTGATAAATTGCTGAAAATGGAAGAAAACCTGCATCAGCGTGTAGTAGGGCAGCATGAAGCTGTGGTGGCGGTTGCTAATGCTATTCGCCGTTCTCGAGCTGGCTTGAGCGACCCTGATCGGCCAATTGGTTCGTTCCTATTTCTTGGGCCAACTGGGGTTGGTAAAACCGAGCTTTGCAAAGCACTTGCGCGTTTTATGTTTGATTCTGACAACGCGATGGTACGCATCGACATGTCGGAGTTTATGGAAAAACATAGCGTTTCCCGCTTAGTTGGTGCGCCTCCTGGATATGTAGGGTATGAAGAAGGCGGTTACTTAACGGAAGCAGTGCGGCGTCGGCCATACTCAGTAATTCTGTTGGATGAGGTAGAGAAAGCGCATCCGGATGTGTTTAACATTCTGTTGCAAGTGCTAGATGATGGCCGGTTAACCGATGGCCAGGGGCGTACGGTAGATTTCCGTAACACAGTAATTATCATGACCTCAAACTTGGGTTCGCACCTTATTCAGGAGCATGCCGGTGAGGTTGATTATGATGAAATGAAAGCGATGTTAGGTGATGTATTAAGTGGTGCGTTCCGGCCAGAGTTTTTGAATCGAATAGATGAAACTGTGGTATTCCACCCGCTAGCAGATCAACACCTTACTCGAATCGCTCGTATTCAGCTGGAGCGCCTGTTAGCGCGCTTAAGTGAGCGCGATTATCAACTGGAAGTGAGTGAAGAGGCAATTGAGCACTTGGCCAAAGTTGGCTTCGATCCGGTGTTTGGCGCCCGCCCACTAAAACGAGCGATTCAAACAGAGCTTGAGAATCCGCTTGCCCAGCAAATTCTGGCGGGTAAATTGCTACCAGGTAAGCCGGTAAAGGTTACTTTGGGTGAGCATGATTTAGTTATAACTCAGTAAGATAACCACTCTTAACAAGCGCCACTAAATAGTGGCGCTTGTCATTTGCATAGCTACCTGTGGTATGCTGTAACACTAAGTAATCATTAGTTTTGCAGCAATTATAGGAAGGCTTATGCCAGATCAAAGTAAACATCGTGGTATCTACTTATTACCAAATCTTCTCACTACCGCTGGCTTATTCTCCGGCTTTTACGCCATAGTTGCGTCTATGAACGGTAGTTTTGAACTTGCTGCAATAGCAATCTTTGTGGCTATGGTATTCGATGGCTTAGATGGTCGTGTTGCCCGTTTAACAAATACGCAAAGTGAATTCGGTGCAGAATATGACAGCATGGCTGATATCGTTTCGTTTGGTATTGCACCTGCGTTGGTAGCCTATAATTGGGCGTTACATGATGTGGGTAAATTAGGTTGGTTGGCAGCCTTTATCTTTGTAGCCGGCGGCGCCCTGCGTTTGGCCCGCTTTAATACCGCACACGGTTCTTCAGATACACGCTATTTCCAAGGTTTAGCTATTCCAAGTGCTGCGGCAATTGTTGCAGGTTTGGTATGGGTTGGTGCGAAGTACGACATTGATCCCGAGAATGTTAGCTTGATCGTTGTGTTCTTCACTATTGCTTGTGGCCTATTAATGGTGAGCAACTTTAAATATCATTCATTTAAAGATGTTGATTGGCGCGGCAAAGTAAACTTCTTAGTTATTCTCTTAGTAGTGCTTGTTTTCGTAGTGGTTGCTACTGAACCAGCGTTGGTGCTGTTCCTGATTTTCACCGCGTACGCTGTTTCGGGCCCAGTGATGACCATCAAAAATGTGAACAAGCTAAGGCTCGAACATATCTTGGGTGATCAGAAAGAAGAGTGTGAACCGAACTCCGCCACTTCTTCTGTTAAGCAACAAGATGATGCACCGGCAAAAGAAGGTGCTTCCGAAACGGATACAAATAAGAAAGCAGAAGCAAAGCGTAACGATGCACCAAATGATTAACTAAGCTTCTTTAAGCTAAGTAATTTTTCGGGGTTTCTTTAAATTCACATCTGAACCGCCGATAATTATGCAATAAGCACGCTTGAGTTAAACCTATATGAGGGCTCTTATCATTAAGATAAGGGCCCTTACTTGTTATAATATTGTCAAAAAAACGCGTCTTTGTTGTTGTTTCACACTGATATTGATGAAAGCTTAA